>NZ_JAKMQK010000001.1:0-149840 GCF_025771545.1 Campylobacter sp. IFREMER_LSEM_CL908 | reverse complement strand
ACATTTTAATTTTTTTATAATGTTATCTAATTTTTTACTATCTCCATCTTTTAAATCTTCTAAAGCTTCTATGGCTGGAGCAAAGTCTTCTATTTCATCAAGATAATTTTCTAAAGCATTGCGTAAAATTTCAGCTTTTTTCTTTTTAGAAAATTTCGCAGTTTGATTTAAGCGTTCATAAAGCTCTAATGGAAGAGTTAAGGTGTAGCGTTTGTTCATTTTATAGCCTTTATTTTAATTTGATAGCTTCTTGACAAGTTTTACATTTGTAACTTGCATTGTTTAATTGAATTTTTTGGTGAATTTCGCAAGGAACTTTGTGAATTTTATTTACACAAGAGCAAATATATTCATAAATTTCTTGAGTTTCTTGAAAAGTTGTAGTATTGGCATTTTTATTTAGTTGTGCTTGATGCCATTTTTCTATCTTCATATCTTCTCTTAAAATATGTTCTAAAAGCCATTTAGATGCAATGACATTAAGTTTTTCTTTGAGATCATTTGTGCTTTTGAGATTTTGAATTAAATCAATCATAGATTGGATGATACTTTTGTGAATTTTTTGATGGTTAGAAAGTTCAGGATAACCTATTTTTGCCATGTATTTTTCTTCTTCGGCAAAATGTTCTTTCATATAATTAAAAAAATCTGCAAGTAAAAATTTAATTTGTCCTTTATGGACAGGTTTATCTGAAATCATCTCGACATTTGCAGCAAGTTCAAAAAGTTTTTTATGCTGTCTGTCAATTTCTTCATTATGGATACTATATTTACTACACCATTTTGGTAGCATGTTAGCTCCTTGTTTATATTTAGAAGAGTTTTATAAGCATTATAGTTTACTATATTTTAAATTATTATTAATTTTTATTAGATTTCTATTTTTTCCTTGTATTGTATTAAATTCGCAGAGCATTCTTTACATTTAAACTGCACTTTAGAATATTGCATTTTTAAATGAATATCATAAGGAACCTTGTGTGTTTTTCCTTCGCATTGACATTGATATAAGAATTTTTTTGGTTTTGGAGCTTCTTCTTCAAAAGTATCTGAAGAATTCTTTGCTTGGGTGTTTTGACGCCAATGTTCTATCATCATATCATGCTGAATGATGTGTTCTATCAACCATGAATTAACTACTATATATAATTTTTCTTTTAAATCATTTGTACTTTTTATACTTTGTATGAGTTTTATCATGGATTTTGTGATTTGTTTATGCATGAGTTTGTGTTGATTTAGATAAGGGTAATTAATCTCAGCCATATAGGATTCTTCATCTTGAAAATGAATTTTAATATAGTGAAAAAATTCAGCAACTATCTTTTTAAGCTCGACTTGATAAACTGGCCTATCTGAAATTTCTTCCACTTTGGCGGCAAGTTCAAAAAGTTTTTTATGTTGTTCGTCAATTTTTTCGTTATTAATACTATATTTTTGATCCCAATTTGGCAACATAATAAAATCCTAAATTCAATAAAATAGTTAATATTTTATAAATACTTGCCTTTAAATATGCTAAATTCACACTAAATTTACATAAAAAAAATATAATAATCCAAATTAAAATAGCATAAAAGGCTTAAAATGGCTACGCAAATTCTTTTACTAGAAGATGATATTAACTTAGGGGAAATTGTTAGTGAGTTTTTAGAAGAAGAAGGCTTTGAAGTGATTTTGGTGGATAATGCTCAAGAAGCACAAGATAAAGCTTATGAGAAAAATTTTGATTTATGGATTTTTGATGTAAAAGTCCCTTTAGGAGATGGTTTTAGTGTGCTTAAAAATTTAAGAGAAGCAGGTAGATATACCCCAGCTATTTTTATGACCTCTTTAAATACTACTATGGATTTACAACAAGGATTTGAATGTGGTTGTGATGATTATATCAAAAAGCCTTTTGAGTTGCAGGAGTTAAAAATAAGGATTAATGCTATTTTAAAGCGTTCTTTTGCGCATAAAAATGAAGATTATGAGGACTTGGGAAATGGTTTTAAATTTGCTTTTATATCGCAAACTTTATATCAAAACGATAAGCCATTGTCTTTACCTTTAAAAGAATTAAAACTTTTATCATTACTTTTGAAAAATAAAGGTAAATTTATAGATACTGCTTATATTTTTGAAGAAATTTGGGAATATGACCAAGAGCCAAGTGAGCTTAGTTTGAGAGCTTATGTGAAAAATTTACGAAAAATTTTAGGAAAAGAAAGCATTATCAATCAAAGAGGAAGAGGGTATTGTTATGCATGAAGCCAAGCGCGTTGCATGGCAAATTCTTTCTTTGTATTTAGTAAGTATAGGAAGTATTCTTATAGTGCTTTTTGGTATATGGTATGCTAAGTTAATAGAAGATTTAATAAGCGAATATAGCATAAAGCTAAGACAAGAACATCGTTTTGTGATTTTACAAATGGAAAAATCGCGTTTTGAACCCATAGGAAAAAGTGCTAAGAAAATAGCTCAAATTTCTAATATAAAATTTGCAATATTTGATAGAACTAAGGTTTATTTTTCTAATCTTGATTTACCTGCTCAAACAACTTTTTTTAAATTAAATAATGCGAATATTTATAACAATAACACTTTGATTTATGTAGCTGATATAAATTTAAATAGCTTGTTACTTGCTGATAATCAAAATCAAAGTGCTTTAGAAATATTAGGAGATGTAAATCGTTTAAGAGTTTTAATACAAGGTGATGATATTTCTAAAGAACTTGGATTTATAAGATTTAAAGTTGCTTTAGCTATGGTACTTTCTTTGATTTTTGTTAGTTTAGTAGGATATTTAATACTTAAATTTGCACTCAAGCCTTTAGAAATGAGGATAAGATTTTTAAATAATTTTATAAAAGATACTACTCATGAGATTAATACGCCAATTAGTGCGATATTAATGAGTGTAGAGAGTTTGGAAAGAAAAAAGAATTTTGAAGAAATTAAGGCTTTAAAACGCGTAAAAATAGCGGCTTTGACTTTGAGTCATTTGTATTCAGATTTAACTTTTTTAAATTTTTCTCAAGCTTATGAAGCTAAAAAAGATTGGATATTTTTAAAAAATTTGATTAAAGAAAGAATGGAGTATTTTAAGATATTTTTAGAGCAAAAAAATATTGACTTAGAACTTGTTTTAGAGGATAATGGAAAAATTTATGCCAATAAAGAGCAGTTTTTTAAAATGTTTGATAATCTTGTTAATAACGCGATAAAATATAATATAAAAAATGGTCATATTAAAATAACTCTTTTAGAGCAAAAACTTATAATAGCAGATAGTGGCTGTGGTATAGCAAAGGAAAATTTGGCTAATATTTTTGAGCGTTATTCAAGATTTAATGAAAATCAAGGTGGTTTTGGTATAGGACTTTCTTTGGTAGATAAAATTTGTAAAGAACATAATATAAAAATAAAAGTAGAAAGTGAGTTAAAGAAAGGAACAAAATTTATTTTAACTTGGAAAAATTAAAATTATTTATTGCTCATTTTAGCTTTTTCTTTAGCATTTATAAGCGTTGTGATAAATTCATTTAAATTTTTAGTATCGTTTTGATTTAGAGTTTGTGGGGTATGATTTAGCATTTGAGTGATTAAAAGTTCATTGCTTAAGTCATTATCACCAAATTCTCTAGCTTTTTGTAGAATTTTTAAAGCAAGTAGATTTTTTACTTCATACATTTTAATCCTTTAAATAAATCACGCTAACAATGCGCTTTGGAGTTTGATTTTTTCTATAAGAAAAAAATCTCTCATCATCAAAGGTGCAAAGATTGATATCAAAAATATCATTAATACCTAATTCTTTTGCTTGAAATTTAACTAATGCTTTTAAATCAAGCTTGTTTTTATGTAAAAAATGTGCAAAATTTTCTTTGCTGTGATTTAAAACCTCGCCATTAATTTCATAATTTTTAGCACAAATTCCTGCTGAAATGATGAGTTTTAAATTCTTGGTTTGAGTATTAAAGCTTTTTTGCATTTTCAAAACAGCTTCTTTTAAGATGTTTGCAAAACAACCTTTTCTACCTGAATGCAAAGCTGCTACGGCTTTATTTTTATCATCATATAAAAGTAAAGGCAAGCAATCAGCGCTTAAAATACACAAAGCTATATTTTTTTCATTGCTAATTATCCCATCAGCATTAAAGTGAAAATTTTTATTATAATGAGTGATGATATTAGAATGAATTTGATTTAAAAATACACACTTTTTTATAGAATTTTCCCGAGGAAAAATATTATCATGAATTTTTGCTCTAAAAATATTATAATCTTGATCAAAGGCTACAAAAGCTTTTGCGAAATCATTTTCTAATAAAGTGATGTAATCTTGTCTATTTGTTGCCATGAAATTTCTTTTTTATAATTTAATTGTCTGTGTATATATCTTGCTAAAAGATCACTTTCTATATTGACGCGTCTTCCTATGGTGTAATTTTTAAACAAGGTTTCATTAAAGGTTATAGGAATAATAGTCAAACGAATACTATCTTTTAAAACTTCATTGATAGTTAAACTTACTCCATCTATAGCTACACTTGCTTTATTTGCCATATAAATTTGTATATTATCAGGGCATTTAATATAAAAATCAACTCCGTTTTCTTTTTTAGAAATATTAGTAATTTCGCCAATACCATCAATGTGTCCTTGCATTAAATGCCCATCTATTCTATCGCCATAAGCTAATGCAGGTTCAATATGCACATAGTCTTTTAAATTTTCAATAGCTATGTGAGTTCTTGTTTCATAAGAAAGTTCAAGATTAAAGCCATCATCAAAAAGTTTTGTTACGCTCAAGCACGCACCATTAACTGCTATACTATCGCCTAGTTTTGGCTTGTAACTTGCTTTTAATCTTAAAGTGTTGTTTTGATATGATTTGACAAAGGCTAATTCGCGGATTAATCCATTAAACATTCAATACCTTTAATTTTTATGAGATTTTATCCAAAACTTTTAAATTTCAAAAAGTATTTTTAGTGTTTTATTTTAAAAAATATTATATAATTTTTGCCTTTTTTATAAAAATGAGGTCAAAATATGTATGATATAATCGTAATAGGTGGCGGGCATGCTGGAGTTGAGGCTAGTGCTGCTGCCGCTAGAATGGGCAAAAAAACTTTACTTTTAACTACTTTAATCGAGCAAATTGGTGCTGCAAGTTGTAATCCTGCTATAGGCGGCTTAGCAAAAGGACATTTGGTAAAAGAGCTTGATGCTATGGGTGGACTTATGGGACAAATCACTGATGAGGCTGGAATTCAATTTAGAATTTTAAATGAAAGCAAAGGTGTTGCAGTGCGTGGAAGTAGAGCGCAAATTGATATGGACGCTTATAGAATTTGTGCTAGAAATAAGCTTTTAAAACTTGAAAATTTAGAAATCTCTCAAGAGCAAGCTTTGTCTTTACTTATAGAAAATGATGAAGTTAAGGGCGTTAAAACTAATTTAGAAAATACATATTTTGCTAAAAAAATCATACTTACAACAGGAACTTTTTTAAATGGACTTATCCATATAGGTGAAACTAAGCTTCAAGCAGGTAGGGTAGGTGAGCTTGCGTCTGCAAATTTGGGTGAGTATTTAAAACAAAGTGGTTTAAAAGTAGGGAGGTTAAAAACAGGAACTTGTCCAAGAGTAGATGCTAAAAGTATTGATTTTAGTGTTTTAGAAATTCAATCCGGAGATGAAAATCCTAAGGCCTTTAGTTTTAAAACAAAAAATTTCAATCCTAATCAACTTCCATGTTATATAGCAAGAACAAATTTAAAAACACATGAGATTATAAAAAGTAACTTTTACCGAGCTCCGCTTTTTACAGGACAAATTGAAGGTATAGGTCCAAGATATTGTCCATCTATAGAAGATAAGATTAATCGTTTTGGTGATAAAGAAAGTCATCATTTATTTATAGAACCACAAACTAAAGATGCTACTGAATATTATATCAATGGCTTTTCTACCTCACTTCCTTATGAAGTGCAAATTGCGATGTTAAGAAGTATAAAAGGTTTTGAAAATGCTAAAATCACGCGTTTTGGTTATGCTATAGAGTATGATTATATTGATCCAACGGAGTTAAAACATACTTTAGAAACTAAAAAGATTAAAAATTTGTATTGTGCTGGGCAAATTAACGGAACTACTGGTTATGAAGAAGCAGCTGCACAAGGTTTTATGGCAGGAGTGAACGCGGTTTTAGCAATTGATGAAAAAGAGCCTTTTGTATTAAGACGCGATGAGGCTTATATAGGGGTATTAATCGATGATTTAGTAATGAAAGGCACAAAAGAGCCTTATAGAATGTTTACTTCAAGAGCTGAATATAGACTGCTCTTAAGAGAAGAAAATGCTATTTTAAGACTTGGAGAATATGGACATAATTTTAAACTTTTAAGTCAAGAAGACTATGCATATATTGATAATATAAAGCAAAATGTTAGGAAAGGACTTGAGTTTTTACTTCAAACTACATGGACGCCAAGCAATCAAAATAATGAATTTTTGCAAAGCATTAAAGAAGAAAAAATTACCTCAATAGTAAGTTTGCAAAAAATTGTTGCAAGAGTGAGTTTTAATATAGAAAAATTAAAAGCTCTAGATGAAATGTTTGCAAAAATGGATGAGTATTCTTTAAATGAAATTTTAAATGAAGCAAAATATTATCATTATATAGCAATGCAAAAAGCACAAATAGAAAAAATGAAAAACTTAAATGACTTAAAAATTCCTGAAAATTTTGACTTTAAAAGTGTAAGTGGTTTGAGTAATGAAGTGGTGGAAAAACTGCAAAAATTTAATCCGCCAACTATTTTTGCTGCTTCGCAAATTAGTGGCATCACCCCTGCTGCTTTAGATATTTTGCATATTTATATCAAAATGAAAAACAATAGATGATATTAACTTATCTATTGTTTTGATTTGAAAATAAATACACTTCTGTTATTTTAAATAAATACTTGCATATCTTAAATAAAGCTTTTTTATATAAAGAAAAAATTTATTATTTTTTAGATAAACTGCTATACTTTACAACAAATAAATCAAAACAAAGGAAGTAAAATGGCTACATCTGAAAGTAGACGAAGCTTTATGGGCTTTGCCTTTGGAACGGTAGCTGCTGTGGGTGGTGCTTTTTCATTAGTTGCAATGAAAAAAACATGGGATCCGCTCCCAAGTGTAAAAGCAGCAGGTATTACTACCGTAGATCTTTCTGGTATGAAAGAAGGCGAATTAAGAACAATCGAGTGGCGTAAAAAGCCTATATTTATCTTAAAAAAAGATGCGGATATGGCAAAAGATAGCAGTAGGGATGTTATTGTAGGTGATGTTGCATATACTGTAGTTATTGGTCTTTGTACGCATTTAGGCTGTATTCCAGCTTATGCTCCAAGTGAGAAATTGTTTAAGTGCGCATGCCACGGTGGCGAATTTGACACTAGTGGTAAAAATGTATTTGGTCCTCCTCCAAGACCTTTGGACATTCCTCCTTTTAGAATTGATGGAACTAAATTAGTGTTAGGCGAAGAAGGTCCAGAATATAAAAAAATGATTGCGGAGGCTTGATATGGCACAGATAAAAAAAGCTAGTGGTATTATAGATTGGCTTGATCAAAGATTAGCTGTAAATAAGCTTTTTAATGTTTTAATGGCTCAGTATTGGATACCAAAACAAATTAACTTCTTATGGGCAATGGGTGTTATCTTGACAACTCTTTTTGCTATTTTATTTATTTCAGGTCTATTTTTAGTAATGTATTATAAGCCGGATGTGGCTTTGGCTTTTGATAGTGTTAATAAAACTATCATGCAAGAAGTAGAGTATGGTTGGCTTTGGCGTCATATGCATGGTGTGGCTGCTTCAGTTGTGTTTTTAATCATATATATCCATATGTTAACGGGAATTTATTATGGCTCTTATAAAAAGGGTCGTGAGATGATTTGGATTAGCGGTATGCTTTTGTTTGTTGTATTTTCAGCAGAAGCATTTAGTGGGTATATGTTACCTTGGGGACAAATGAGTTTTTGGGCTGCTCAAGTTATTACTCAGCTTTTTGGCGGAATTCCTTTTATAGGTGATGCATTAGTTATTTGGATAAGAGGAGATTTTGCAGTATCAGATCCAACTTTAACTAGATTTTTTATGCTGCATGTGTGCTTATTGCCAATTGTAATTTTAGCAATTATTGCATTCCACTTTTATTCTTTAAGAATTCCTCATGTAAATAATGAAATTTCAGAAGAAATTGATTTTGATTTGGAAGCTGAAAAATATTTAGCAGGTGATACAAAAGGTTCTAAAGTTATTCCTTTTTGGCCAGGATTTTTAGCTAAAGATTTTATGTATATTGCGTTATTTATGATTTTCTTTTTCTATTTGGTGTGTTTTAAATTTAATTTCGCAATGGATCCAATTAACTTTGACCCAGCAAATTCTTTAAAAACACCTCCTCATATTTATCCTGAGTGGTATTTCTTATGGAGTTATGAAGTTTTAAGAGGATTTTTCTTTGATGTTGGAAGCATTAAAGCTTTTGATATAGGTCTTGCAGCGTTTGGTATAGCACAAATTATTTTCTTCTTGTTGCCTTGGCTTGATAGAAGTGATGTTGTAAAACCAGCACACGAAAGACCAATGTTTTTTGTATGGTTTTGGGTGTTATTGATAGATTTAATTGTACTAACAGTTTATGGAAAGCTTCCTCCAACGGGAATTAATGCTTGGATAGGATTTTATGCTTCTATGGTATTTTTACTATTATTGTTAGTAGTCTTACCAATTATTACTATCATGGAAAGAAAAAGGGGCTAATAATGAGAGAATTAAAAATATTTTTTGTAGTTATCTTTTTCACAGGTTTAGTTTATTGGGGGGTTGAGCCTTATGCACATTCAGTGATGAATCCTCCTTCAACTCCAGTTAATTTTGACTTTGCAAAAGCTGATGCAGAATTTACCAAAGGCGAAGTTGCTTTAAAAGAAAAAGCTGCAATAGATGCTAATGCTTCGGGAAGTGAAAAAGCTATAGCTAATGCTCAAAAAGCATTAGAGCTTGCTAAAAGCCAAGAAGAAGCTACCAAGCAATTATGGGAAAAAATCGCAAAAATCGATTTTAGCAAAGGTAATGCACAAAAAGGAAAAGAGCTTTTTGAAGGAAATTGTATTGCATGTCATGGTGTGAAAGCCGTCGGAATTCCTGCTACTATTACAGATTCTTCTTTAGGTGTAACACCTCCTGATTTAAGTGATGCGGGTGCTATTTATGATGAGAAATTTTTAGCAGCACTGATTGTTGATCCAGTTAAGGCTTTGCAAATTTCACATAAATTTAATGATGAAAATCCATTCTTAATGCCTGCTTATCCTTTAAGTGGTGATGAAGCACAAGATAATCAAGATTTAGCAGATTTAATTGCATTCTTTAAAAATACAGCTAGTGAGTATGAGAAGGAATTTGATACAAAATTAAAAGCAGATTTAGAAGAAAAATATGCTAAAAACCAAGAGCTTTCAGAGCAAGCAAAAACGGCTTTAATTGCAAAAGAATTTGATTTTGCTAAAAACAAACATACATTTGAAAATGCTTGCGGAAGATGCCATGATGTAAAATATGATGGTTTTGTTTCAAGTTCAAATATGAGCGATTTAAAAAATTATCTTGGTATGACGCCTCCGGATTTATCTATGATGATTCGTTCTAAAGGCACGCATTATCTTGAAATCTTCATCAATGAACCTCAAAAGAAAATTCATGGAACTGCTATGCCAAGAGTTGGTCTAAATGAAAAAGCACAAACTCAAGTTATTAGTTATCTTGAAAAAGTTGGTGATAGTAAAAAAGAAGAAAGAGAGCAAACAGGAATTTATATTATGATATTCTTTGCTATCTTAAGTATTTTTGCTATAGGTTGGAAAAGATCAGTTTGGTCTAAACTACATTAATTTACTCAAAGAACGCCTTGTGGCGTTCTTTTTCTTCAATAATAAGCTAAATATAAAATAAAATTTGATATAATATTTTTTCATTTCACACGCATTAATTTCCTTATTAGGTTGCTTATGGGTTAAAGAATGCGGAGGAATAAACCTAATTATTTTATTTCAAGGAGAATTTCATGGTAAGCATGAGAGATTTGTTAGAGTGTGGTGTACACTTTGGACACCAAACAAGAAGATGGAATCCAAAAATGAAAAAATTTATTTTTGGTGAAAGAAAAGGTATTTATGTAATTGATTTGCAAAAAACGCTTAGATATTTTAGATATACATATAATATTGTTCGTGACGCTGCAGCAGAAGGTAAGACAATTTTATTTGTTGGAACTAAAAAACAAGCAGGTGGAGCGATTAAAGAATACGCTGAAAAATGTGGTATGCCTTATGTAAATCACAGATGGCTTGGTGGTATGATGACAAATTTTGGAACTATCCGCCAATCAATTAGAAAATTAGAAGTTATAGAAAAAATGGAAGAAGATGGAAGTATTAAACTTTTAACTAAAAAAGAAGCATTAATGCTTACTAGAAAAAAAGAAAAATTACTAGCATATCTTGGTGGTATTAGATATATGAAAACTCAACCTGATATGATTTTTGTTATTGATACTGTTAAAGAAAAAATTGCAGTACAAGAAGCTAATAGATTAAAAATCCCTGTAGTTGCTCCACTAGATACAAACTGCGATCCTGATTTAGTTGATTTCCCAATTCCAGGAAATGATGATGCAATTCGTTCGGTTCAACTTTTCTGTCAAGAAATGGCTGAAGCAATCAATGAAGGTAAAGCATTAAGAGAGCAAGATGGTGAAGTTAGCGAAGAACAGCCTATTTCTGAAGAAGAGAAAAAAGAAGTTTTAGAAGAAGCTATGAGTGAAGAAGATTTTGAAGGAGATAAAGAGTAATGGCTGAAATCACTGCACAAATGGTAAAAGAACTGCGCGAGAGTACTGGCGCAGGTATGATGGATTGTAAAAATGCTTTAAAAGATACAGATGGTGATTTTGAAAAAGCAGTGCAACTTTTAAGAGAAAAAGGACTTGGAAAAGCTGATAAAAAAGCTGATCGTTTGGCTGCTGAAGGTTTAGTAAGTGTAAAAGTAAGTGATGATTTTAAATGTGCAACTGTAAGTGAAATTAACTCAGAAACAGATTTTGTTGCTAAAAATGAACAATTTATTGCTTTAACAAAAGATACAACAGCACATATTCAAGCTAAGAGTCTTCAAAATGTTGAAGAATTACATTCAAGTGAGATTAATGGTGTTAAATTTGAAGAGTACTTAAAAAGCCAAATTGCGACTATTGGTGAAAATTTAGTTGTTAGAAGATTTGCTACTTTAAAAGCAGGTGCTAATGGCATAGTAAATGGTTATATTCACACTAATGGTCGTGTTGGTGTAGTTATTGCTGCAGCTTGTGATAGTGAAGCTACGGCTAGCAAGTGTGGAGAATTTTTAAAACATATTTGTATGCATATTGCTGCAATGAAGCCAAGTTATTTATCTTATGAAGAGCTTGATATGGATTTTGTAGAAAATGAGTATAAAGCTTTAGTTGCTGAGTTAGAAAAAGAAAATGAAGAAAGAAGAAGATTAAAAGATCCTAATAAACCAGAGCATAAAATTCCAAAATATGCAAGCAGAAAACAATTAACTCAAGAGGTAATTCAAGCAGCTGAAGAAGCTATTAAGGCTGAACTTCAAGCACAAGGTAAGCCAGAAAAAATTTGGCCTAATATTATCCCAGGTAAGTTGAATAGTTTTATAGCAGATAACTCTCAACTTGATAGCAGACTTACTTTAATGGGTCAGTTTTATGTAATGGATGATAAAAAAACTATCGAACAAGTAATTGCTGATAAAGAAAAGGAACTAGGTGGAACTATCAAAATAGTCGAATTTATTCGTTTTGAAGTAGGTGAGGGCCTAGAAAAGAAAACTGAAGATTTTGCTGCTGAAGTTGCTGCACAAATTGGTTAAAAATGGAACTTTTAAGAGCGGAAAATTTAAACCATAGTTTTGATATTCCGCTTTTTGAAAATTTAAATTTTACTTTAAATACAAAAGATTGTATTGCAGTATGTGGAAGCAGTGGATGTGGTAAATCTACTCTTTTGCATATTTTATCTACCTTATTAAAACCTCAATCGGGAAAAGTTTTTTATAATAATCAAGATTTATACGACTTAGATGATGAAGCTTTGCTAGAAATTCGTAGAAAAGATTTTGGTATTATTTTTCAAATGCATTATTTATTTAAAGGTTTTTTGGCTTTTGAAAATATAGAACTTGCGAGTGTTTTAAGTGGGCAGAATATTGATTATGAATTATTAAAAAAACTTGATATTGCAGATTTAATGAATCAAAAAATCACAAAACTAAGCGGTGGACAACAGCAAAGAGTAAGTATAGCTAGGGTTTTAAGCAAGAAGCCAAAAATTATTTTTGCAGATGAGGCTACCGGAAATTTAGATTTTAAAAATGCTTTAAATGTAATGGATATTTTGATTGATTATATCAAAGAAAATAATGCAGCTTTAATTTTTGTTACGCATGATCAAGAGCTTGCTAAAAAATGTGATAAGGTTTTTCACTTAAACAACCATGGAATTTGTTAAATATTTAGGTGATGAAAATGTAGTTATTTTCATGCTTTTGTTTGCTAGAATGAGTGGGTTGATAGTTTTTTTCCCTTTTTTTTCTCATAATAGTATTCCCTTGGTGGTAAAAACAACTTTGGTAATGTTTTTAACAATGTTTTTATACCCTTTAGCTAAACTTGAAAATAATACACCTGATTCTTTTTTTATTCTATATCTTTTAAGTGAAGTTATTTTTGGGATGATAGCAGGAATGATTTTGCAAATGACTTTTGCCATTTTGCAAATGGCAGGTGAGCAGATTTCTTTTACTATGGGTTTTTCAATGGCTAGTGTTATGGATCCCACAACAGGTGCAAATACTCCTGTAATTTCACAAGTTTTAAATTTATTAGCTTTGCTTGTATTTTTAGCTTTTGATGGACATCATTTGATTTTGCTTTTTATATCTAATTCATTGGAATATATTAGTTTAGGTGGATTTTATCCACATGAAAATTTAATGCTTTATTTAAATAAAGCTATGGTAAATATTTTTGTGCTTGGTTTTTCTATGGCTTTTCCTGTTTTAGCTATTTCTTTGCTATCAGATGTGATTTTTGGCATGCTTATGAAAACTATGCCGCAATTTAATCTTTTAGTGGTTGGTTATCCTATCAAGATATTTTTGTCTTTCGCGGTTCTTATTGCTATTTTACTTATTATGATGCAATATTTTAAAAATTTAATAGTAAAAAGTTTTGAGCATATGGAGTTGTTATTTTTTAATATATAAGCATTAAATAATTAAAAATGTTTTAAAATAATGTATTTTTTATTCTTGGGAGATGATAATGAGGGTTTTGCTAATAAATTCCAATATAGCTGTTTCAAAATTAATTAGTTTGGGGGTTCAAAAATTAGGTTATGATTTTGAGGAGCTCAAGGATATTGAGGAGCTTGAGGGATTTTATGATGTAATTATTATAGATCATGATATTGAGGCTGATTTAGATGATTTAAAAAGTAAATGTGATAGATTGATTTATTTGTTACCTAGAAACCTAGAACAAAAAGAAGGTATAGAGTGTTTGTATAAACCGTTTTTACCTACCGATTTTATAAATCTTCTAAGTGGAGATGGGATTTTGGATGATATTCAAAAAGATGCTTTGAGCGAAGATGAACTAAATTTTGATGATGAGGAAGTTGTTGGTAAAGATATGCCTTTGGATGGAAATGAACTTTTAGAAGGTATTGATTTGTCTGAACATGAAGAAAATTTGAGTGAAGATGATTTAAATTTACAAGAAGATTTTTTTGAAGAGAATTTAGGTGATGGATTAAAAAATGATGATATGTTTGATGCAACAAGTGAGTTAATAGATGAAGAGAAAACAGAAGATGATTTAGTTTTTTCAGATAGTTTAGATAAAGAAAATATAGAAGAAAATATAGAAGAAAATATAGAAGAAAATATAGAAGAAAATATAGAAGAAACCCCTGTTGAATTTGATTCTTTTGATACACTACCTATGGTTGAAGAGATAGGTGAAAAAGAAATGAGCTTTGATGATTTACCTGAAGATGCTCAATTTATTGGTGAGGAAAAAGAAGAAAAAATGGCTTTAGAAGAAAATGAGCCTATGGTTGAAGAAATATTTGAAAATGAAAGTATAGATGATTTTCAACTAGAAGAAGAAGAGCTAAGTACTCAAGATAAGATAAAAGAAGAATTGGCCGCTATTGATGAGCTTGATGAAGAATTTAATGGTCTTGATGGTGAGTTAATGCAAAATTTTGACACTCAAGAAACAGATAACAATGAAAATACGCAAGCTTTAGATTTAGAGGAAAATATAGAGGAAAATATAGAGGAAAATATAGAGGAAAATATAGAGGAAAATATAGAGGAAAATATAGAGGAAAATATAGAGGAAAATATAGAGGAAAATATAGAGGAAAATATAGAGGAAAATATGAGCGAAATTTTAGACGATACACAAGATGAGTTTGCAAATTTAAATGAAAATGATATTATGTTGGCTTTAGGCGAAGAGCTTGCTCCAGCTATTGTAGAAAAGAAAGAAGAAAATAGATTAAGCACTCAAGAAAAAATAGAAAATTTACAAGAAGATGAAATGGTAAATGAGCTTAGTAAGAGTATAGCTCAAACCATTACTTCAAGTATTACTGATGATACTTTAAAGGCAGCCTTGAAAGGTATGAAGATGAATATAAACATCAATATAAGCTTTGATGAGGATAAACATTGAGCGGTCAAATTTTAATTATTTCAGGGCCAAGTGGAGCAGGTAAGAGCACCTTGCTTCAAAAACTTTTTAAAGAAAAAGATAATATTTATTTTTCTATTTCAAGCACAACAAGAGCTCCTAGGGAAAATGAAAAAAATGGAGTAGATTATTTTTTTATCAGTGAAGAAGAATTTAAACAAGGTATAGAAAAAGGTGATTTTTTAGAATGGGCTTTAGTGCATAAAAATTACTATGGTACATCGTTAATTCCTGTAAAAAAAGCATTGCAAGAGGGTAAAAGTGTCATTTTTGATATAGATGTGCAAGGCTTTTGCATAGCTAAAGAAAAAATGCCTAATTATATTACTTCTGTATTTATCACAACTAAAGATAAAAAAGAACTTGAAAAAAGATTGCTTAAGCGAAATACTGATAAAATAGAAGATATTAGCAAAAGATTAGAAAATGCTAGTGATGAAATGGCTTATTTGGATCGATATGATTTTTTAATCATAAATGATGATCTAGAAAAAAGTTATAGGGAGTTAGAAGCAGTTTTTGAAGCTTCAAAATTAAAAAGTACAAAACATGATTTAAAACAAATTCAAATTCAATGGAATAAAGGAGAATAAAATGCATATGCCAAGTGGAACCCAATGGTTAATCATATTACTTATTGTAGTATTACTTTTTGGTGCTAAAAAAATTCCAGAGCTTGCTAAAGGTTTAGGAAAAGGTATTAAAACTTTTAAAGATGAAATGAATACTGATGATGATAAAAAAATCGTTCAAGAAGATGCACAAAAAATTGAAAAAATCAACGAGAAAGATGTGCTGGTAAAAGAAAATAATGAAGAAACAAAAAAAGCTTAAGGCGATATGTTGAAAACTTTAGTTTATAAAGAAATTAAAGAGAAACTAGGAAGAGATTTTATCTTAGAAAATCCTAAGAATAAAAATTTAGCCCATTTTGCTACACCTTTGGCTTTTTCTTTAGCTAAAGAATTAAAGCAAAACCCTATAATAATTGCTAATGATATTGTTGCTAAGTTAAAAGATTGTGATTGTTTTGAAAGTGTAGAGGCTTTAAATGGTTATGTAAATTTTAAGCTTTCAAAGACTTTTTTAAATTCTTTGGCTACGCAAGCTTTGAGTGATAGTGAAAATTTTGCAAAAGATGAAAAAAAAGAGCAGAGTTTTTTGCTTGAATATGTTAGTGCAAATCCAACAGGACCTTTACACATAGGGCATGCTAGAGGGGCTATTTTTGGTGATACTTTAACTAGGGTTGCTAGACATTTAGGATATAAATTTGATACAGAATATTATGTTAATGATGCGGGTAATCAAATTTATCTTTTAGGTCTTTCTATATTGCTTGCAGTAAAAGAGCATTGTTTAAAAGAGCAAGTTCGATATCCTGATGAGTATTATAAAGGTGAATATATCATAGATGTGGCAAAAGAGGCTTTTGCTGAATTTGAAAAAGATTTTTTTATAGAAGGAAATATTCCACAATTAGCGCTTTGGGCTAAGGATAAAATGCTAAAAATTATTAAGCAAAATTTAGCCGATGCTAAGATATTTATTGATACTTATGTGAGTGAAACAAGCTATTATAGTAAATTAGAAAATACTTTAAAAGCCTTAAAAGAGCATGGTGGTACTTATGAGCAAGATGGTAAAATATGGCTTGCATCAAGTGCTAAAGGTGATGAAAAAGATCGTGTGATTATTAAAGATGATGGAAAAGGAACTTATTTAGCTGCTGATATAGTTTATCATAAAGATAAAATGAGTCGTGGTTATGATAAGTGTATCAATATATGGGGGGCTGATCATCACGGCTATATAGCTAGAATGAAAGCTGCTATGGAATTTTTAGGTCATGATAGTCAAAATCTTGAAATTATCTTAGCACAAATGGTTTCATTGTTAAAAAATGGCGAGCCTTATAAGATGAGTAAAAGAGCAGGAAATTTCATTTTAATGGGTGATGTTTTAGAAGAACTTGGTAGTGATGTACTAAGATATATTTTTATCAGCAAAAAATGTGATACGCATTTGGAATTTGATGTAGATGAGTTTAAAAAAGAAGATAGCTCTAATCCTGTGTATTATATTAATTATGCTCATGCGAGAATTCATCAAGTATTTGCCAAAGCAGGCAAGAGTGTAAATGATGTTATATATGCTAAATTTGAGAGTTTAAATGAAGATGGTATGAATCTTTTGTTTGAAAGTTTAAATTTAAAAGCAGTACTTAATGATGCATTCGAATCAAGAGCCTTGCAAAAAATTCCTGATTATTTAAAAAATTTAGCTTCTTTATTTCATAAATTTTATAATGAAAATAAAGTTGTTGGCTCAAGCAATGAAGATGAGCTTTTAAAACTTTTTGCCATATGTGCCTTGAGTATTAAAACAGCTTTTGCGCTTATGGGAATAGAGGCAAAGAATAAAATGAATCACGATTAATTTTGATCGTGATTTTTGCTTTTTTTAATACTTCTTGTCATCATAAAGCTTTGTTCAAAAAATAAAAGCAAGGTTATGCTTACTCCTACTGCTAGAGCTAATGTTACCGAAAGTGTTGTAAAGAAATAATCAAAAAAATGAATCAAAAAATTAGTTTTTTCGCCAATATCCTCTGAGCGTATAAAAGAAATCAAATACAATATAGCTTTGTATGCGTAAATTCCGGGTATCATAGGGATAAGAGCGGGAAAAGCTATAATTTCAGCAGGTGTTTTAAAAATCTTAGCCAAAAACAAACCAAGACAACCTATGCTAAAAGAAGCTACAAAGGTCGCAATAGCTAAAGTTTGAAAGCCAAAATACCCCATTAGAGTAAAACGCATACCATGTGCTATAGCGGCTAATATGGCTGAGAGTATGAGTGTTTTAAAGGGTGGATTACACACATAAGCAAAACCAAATCCTGTTAAAGCTGCAAAAAACATATCCCAAAGTATAGAAGAATAATCAATCATCTTAAAATTCCAAAGTCACTAATGCTAAGAGTGGTATAAATTCCAATGGCAATACAGCATACTAATATCACCACACTAATAATACGACTAAAACCCATAAGTATGTGATCTTTTAAAATATCTATAATTGAGTTTATAAAATAAACTCCAGGTATTAAATACAAGATACTAGAACCCAAAGCAATATTTGCTTCTTGTATAAGCTTTAAATCCACTCCAAAAAACACAATAAAAGAAGATAAAAAAGAGCAAAAAATATATTGAATTCTTAAATCAATTTTTATTCTAGTGAGTAAAACTCTCAAACTAAAACCCACCAAAGTAGCTAAAAATACAAATAAACATCCATAAAAATCTCCCCCAAATAGCTTACAAAAGGCCGAATTTGCTGCTGAAACTAAAAATAAATTAGCTAAAAAAGGATTTCTTTTGGTTTGTTTGAGTTTTAAAAGAGAAATTTTGGCTTCTTCTAGGTTATATTTATGATCATGAATTTGCCAACTTAATGCACTAAGTTCTAAAATAAGTTTAAAATTAATATGATTGTGTTTGTTAGGTATGATGTAGGTTCTTTGTATAGAATTGTCATCTTTATCAAAAATATTTAGCGTAGTATGATGAAAGAAAAAATTCATATTAATTTCATAACCATACGCATTAGCTATCCTTCCAACGCATTTTGCTACTCTTGCTGTGTAAGTTCCTGCACTTAGAAAAACGCTAATATATTCGATTAAAAAATTAGTTAAATTTTGAATTGATGGTTTTTGCATAAATATTCTTTAAAATAGTTTTTAAAGATTTTATCAAAATTAAAATATAAAATCTTATAAATTTAAAATATTTTTGTAAAAATATTAAAAATATATGCACTAGGTAATTTAAGGAAGTTAATAAAATTTAAGTGCGATTTTTCTTTTTTTGTATATAAATATAAGTAGCTAAAAGCATACTTGTAAAAATAATACAAGCAATAATAACAAAATGTAGATATTCTTTAAGTAAGTCTTCATTTTTACCTAAAATATAACCTAATATAAGTAAAATTAAACACCAAATTCCAGCTCCTAAACTAGTATAAAATATAAATTTTTTCAAATTCATTCTTGCAAGTCCAGCAGGTAAAGAAATGTATTGACGCAATCCAGGGATTAATCTACCACTAAATGTTGATATTTCACCATGTTTATTGAAAAAGGTTTCAAACTGAGCAAATTTTGTTTCATTAACTCCAAAATATTTACATATTTTTAAAACAACATTACGCCCTAAAAAATAACATAAGTAATAATTTAATAAAGCACCCAAAAGAGCTCCAAAAGTCCCACAAAGTAGACATAACCAAAAGTTAAGTTCGTTTTGATGAGCTAAATATCCAGCAGGTATCATCACTACTTCACTAGGAAAAGGAAAAAAGGAGCTTTCTATAAACATAAGAAAGATAATCCCCCAATAACCCCAATCTTTTGCAAGAGTAAGTAAAAAATCTATAATATCACCAAGCATAAACACCCTTTAATTTTTTAAACTAATGATATAAATTTAGTTTTAATGTTTTAAAAATATAGCATGGCTTTTGCACAAATGACTATTAAAATGCATAAAATCAATGCAATCAAGTGAGATTTTAAAGGATCTTTTCTTTTTAAAATTTTTATAAAAAACAAAGAATAACAAGTTAAAGCTAACATTGTTATTAGTAGCAAAAGCTTGATAAATAAAAATACTCCAAAATTGCTTGCAAAAAAATCCCAAAAAGAATTAAATTCATAAAAACTTAAAAGATAAAAACCACTCAATAAAAGCAAGATAAAAATACTAGCAAAAATAAAAATACTTGACTTGGTATAGGCTTTTTTAATTTTATCGCAATCTTCTTTGCTTTCGTGTTTATAAGCAAAGCAATAAACACAAACATCAAAAAATACATAGGCTATAAAAAATATAGCACAGATAAGATGAATACAAATAAAAATAAAATGCATAACTAATCTCCTTAAAAAATCATAGCACAATTTTAAGGAGATGTAAAATTAAAGTTTTTCTAAAATTTGGATAGTTTTGATTTTATCTCCTGCTCTAATGCTATCTAGTACTTCTAAACTTTCTTTGTCTTCAGGATTGATTTGTCCAAAGATAGTATGCACTCCATCTAAATGAGGTTGTGGGCTGTGACAAATAAAAAATTGTGAACCACCTGTATCTCTACCAGCATGAGCCATAGATAAGCTACCTCTTAAGTGCTTGTGTTTTTGATCGTCACATTCACATTCTATCTCATAACCAGGGCCACCTGAACCTATACCATAAGGGCAGCCACCTTGTATTACAAAATTTGGAATCACGCGGTGAAAAACAAGCTCATCATAAAAACCTTCATTGGCTAAATTAGCAAAATTACACACAGTTTGTGGCGCTTCATCGGGAAATAATTCTAATTTCATATCACCTTTTTCGGTGCTAATGATAGCAAAATTGTATTTTTTTGCATCTTTTATGTCGATTTTTTTAAGCATTTTTTGCTCCTATTCTATGTTGGTATAAACTGCTTGTACATCATCATCATCTTCTAATTTATCAAGCAATTTTTCAATATCAAGAAGTTGCTCTTCGCTAAAGCTTACGGGGTTATTAGCAAGATATTCAAGTCCTGCTTTTTTAAGCACTAAGCCTTTTTTTTCTATGGCATTACTAAGCTCACCAAAAGCAGTGTAATCACCTATAATTAGTAATTCTTCTTTATTTTGTTCAAGTTCTTCAAGTCCTGCATCAATGAGTTCAAGTTCAAGTTCTTCTAGATCTCCATCATATTTTTCAAGATGAAAAACAGCTTTATGTGAAAACATAAAAGTTAAAGAGCCATTTTGTAAAATTTCTCCACCATTTTTGCTAAAAATTGCTTTTACATTAGCCACTGTGCGTGTAGGATTATCACTCATACACTCAACAATGATTAAAGCTCCATGTGCTGCTTTTCCCTCATAGTGGATATTTTTAATATCAGCACTATCTTTTCCACTTGCTCTTTTAATAGCTGCATCGATATTGTCTTTTGGCATATTATTAGCTTTTGCAGTAGCTATGGCACTACGAAGCTTTGGATTCATATCAGGATCAGCTCCGCCTTCTTTTGCTGCTACTTGTATAGCCTTTGCAAGTTTTGGAAAAAGTTTGCTCATTTTATCCCATCTTGCTTCTTTAGAGGCTCTGCGATATTCAAACGCTCTTCCCATAAATTCTCTCTTTCTTATATTGTTTTAAAGTTAAAAGTATAAACTAAGAAGTCTAAATTTGATTTTAAAGGAGCAAAAGAGTGATCAGAAAAGCTAGGAAAGATGATGTTAAAAAATGCATACAATTGCTTGCTTTGGCAATGGATCATTTTATATATAAACTTAGTGGCTATAATGATCATCAAAAAGCCATAGAGGTTTTAGAAAATTTCTTCACTCAAGAAAATAATCGTTTAAGCTATGAAAATATATATGTTTATGAAGAAGATAATGAAATTTTAGGTGTGATTTGTTTTTATGATGGGGCTTTGGCAGATGAGCTAGATAAGCCTTTAAATGAGCATTTAGAATTTTTAGGAATTAATGAAAAAGTTTTAAAAGAATGTGATAATGAGTTTTATTTAGATAGTATTTGCGTGGATGAAAAGGCAAGAGGGAAAGGTATTGCTAAGAAATTGATTGAATATGCCTTCGATGAAGCTTTGAAAAATGATAAAAAACTTTCATTAATCGTAGAAGATGAAAATATAAATGCAAAAATGCTTTATGAAAAAATGGGTTTTAAATTTATAAAAAATAAAATTTTTCACACTCATAAATATGAATACAGAGAAAAAGGAGAATAAATGATTATAAAAACTAAAAATATTAATTGTCAAAGTTGTGTAAATTTAATCAAAGCTTCATTGGAAGATGAATTTGGTGCTATGCAAATAAGTGTTGAAAATAAAAGTATAGAGATTGATTTAAAAGCAGAGCAAGTTGAAGAGTTTAAAAAACAATTGCAAGATTTAGGTTTTGAGATAGATGAAGCATGAGTTAAAGTTAAAAATAGGCAATATGACTTGTGTTAATTGCTCTAATGCTATAGAAAAAGTTTGTGCAAAAATTGATGGGGTAGAAGATGTAAGTGTTTCTTATGTCAATTCTAGTGGAGTGTTTTTGCTTAAAGATTTATCTTTAGAAGCAAAGATCAAAGAAAAAATTAAGGCTTTGGGTTTTGAAATATTACAAGAAGAGCAAAATTTATACGAATTTAAACTCAAAGAGCTTAAAAATATGAAAACAAAGCTTATTATGAGTATAATTTTAAGCTCTATTGTGATGTATTTTGAAATGTTTGTTCAAGGAAATGTTTCTGCTTTAATTCAAATGTTTTTATCTATGATAGCGATTTTTTATTGCGGAAAAGGTTTTTTTATCCACGCTCTTAAAGGATTAAGGCATAAAAATTTAGATATGAATACCTTAATATCCTTAGGTGCTTTTACTTCTTTTATATATTCTTTTTTTGTGTATTTTGAGGTATTTAGTAAAGATGGTTATTTGTATTTTAGTGGCGGAGCGATGATTGTAAGCTTTGTTCTATTAGGTAAATACTTAGAAGAAAAGGCTAAATTTAAATCCTTAGAATATCAAAACAAACTAAAAAATATAGATATTAAAAAAGCTAATATAATCTTAGAAGATGCAAGTATAAAAAGCATACCTAGTGCTTTTGTAAAAGAAAATGATGTGATTTTAGTGAAAGAGGGTGAAAGCGTTGTTGCTGATGGGGTAATTATAGCAGGCGAGGCTGAGGTTGATGTGAGTTTTTTAACAGGAGAATTTTTACCACTTTTGAAAAAGCAAAATGATGAAATTCTAGCAGGAAGTGTGTTGATTAATGGAAGCTTAAAGATTAAAGCTAGTAAAAAGGCGATTGAAAGCTCATTAGAACAAATTAAAGATCTTGTTTTTAAAGCAGGCAATATCAAAACACCTTTAGCAAATTTAGCTAATAAAATTTCAGCTTATTTTGTAGCTTGTATTATTGTTTTATCGCTTTTTGTGTTTGTTTTTTGGTATTTTAAAGAAGGAGTCAACGCAGCATTTTTACATGCTTGTGCCACTCTTTTAATCTCTTGTCCTTGCGCTTTGGGCTTAGCAACCCCTATAGCCATAGTTAGTGCTTTAGCAAATGGTGCAAGAAATTTTATCTTAGTAAAAAATCCAGCGGTATTAGAGAATTTAGCTAGTATAAAACTTGCTATTTTTGATAAAACAGGCACTTTAAGTCAAGATGATTTAAGTGTTTATAAGCATGATCTAACTCAAGAAAATTTTCAAAAACTCACGCAAATTGAAAATTTAAGCTCACATCCAATCGCAAAGGCTTTTACTAAAGAATTGAATGTAAATTTAAATTTACAAGGAAAATTAAGTGTTTTGGTGGGTAGTGGTTTGCTTTATGAGGAAAATAATGATAAATATTTAATAGGCAATGAAAAATTAATGCTTGAAAATAGTGTTGATATACAAAAAAGCAAGCAATTTTTGCAAGAATTTGAAGATCAAGCACCTATATGTTTGTATTTTGCAAAAAATAATATTTGTCTTGGCGGGGTTTGTTTAAAAAATGAACTTAAAAACGAAGCTAAAAATTTGATAGCAAATTTAAAACAAAAAGGTATAAAAAGTATTATTTTAAGTGGTGATAATAAAAAAAGTGTTACTAAAATAGCAAATGAGCTTAATGTTGATGAATATTATTCTGATTTAAAACCTGAGCAAAAACTTGATTTCATAAAAGAAAAAATCAAAAAAGAAAAAGTTCTTTTTGTAGGAGATGGTATCAATGATGCTCCTGCTTTAAATTTAGCTAGCGCAAGCATAAGTTTTTCTAAAGCAAGTGAGCTTGCTAAAAAAAGCGGAGATTTGATTTTGATAAAAGATGATTTATCTTTAATAGCTTATTGTTTTGAGCTTTCTCAAAGAACTAAAAATATCATCAAACTTAATCTTTTTTGGGCTTTTGTTTACAATGCTTTATGTATTCCCATTGCGGCAGGTCTTGTGCCATTTATAAGTCTTAGTCCGCATTTGGCAGCTTTAGCAATGTGTTTTAGTTCAGTAACGGTTGTAGTCAATTCTTTAAGATTGCGTTAGATATTTCAGTTTTATTTAATATTTGTTGTATTATATTAATATAATTTTAACAAAAAGGAGTATTTAATGAATTGCAATTGTAGTTTTTCTATGATGAGTGTAATAAGATATTCTAAAATGATTATCTTGCTTACCGTTGCCTCTTTGGCTGCTATTGTTGTTTTTGGTAATATAACTGATTATAATTCAAATTTTCAGTTTGTAAAACATGTTATGAGTATGGATACTAAGCCTGATTATTTAGGTAATGCTATTGTTTATAGGGCTATTACAAATTCTACGATCCATCATATTGCCTATATCTTTATTATTTGTTTTGAAGCTTTTATTATGCTGACTGCTTTAAAAGGTGCTTTAGATATGTTTAAAGCAAGAAATTTAGATGCAAAAACTTTCCATGAAGCTAAAAAATTTGGAATCATTGCTTTAACTTGTTGTTGTTTGTTATGGTTTTTTGGTTTTCAAGTAGTGGCTGCAGAGTGGTTTGGCATGTGGATGAGTAAAACTTGGAATGGTTTGCCTGATGCTACTAGATTAGTAACCTATATGCTTTTAGCATTAGTTTATATTAGTATTAAAAACGATGATTAAATCACAAACTCTCTGTTGAGGGTTTGTGAAAAATATAAAATGTTTTTATAATGATTGAGCTTGTAAATATTTATTTCTTCTTTTTTTGTAATTATTCCATAATTTAAAAAACAAGAAAATTAAAGCTAGGCTCAGTGTAAAAAAATGTGGAAATTGCGGTATTTTTGCAGATAAAAAATAATGCCAAGATACTAGTAAAAAGCAAAAATAGCCAAATTTTCTTATCTTACTTAATTTTTTAAAAAGCTTAAATGAGCTTATAAACATAAGTGTGAGTATGAAAAAGCTTATAAAACCACTAAATTCTAAATTTTTACTAAAAGTATCTTTGAAAAAAAGCATTAAATCTAAATTTTTACTAAAAGCAAAGTAATTAAAAAAGTGAATCAAAGCCCAAAAAAATGCATAAAAACCTAAAAATTTAGGGTAATCTTTTGTGTGTTTATACTTTAAAAGTGAAAAAAATAGGCTTAATCCAAAAAAGATTAAGCCAAATACACCACTATAAAAATATACAGATTTTACAATATCAAATTCTTGCATGATTTGATAAACACTAAAAACAATACTTAAAACAAAAGCTAAAAATCCACTGATATTATAAACTTTTTTGCTCATTAAAAATTAACCTTTAAATCCATATCTTTATACAAATGCGCTACTTCTTTTTCATAGCCATTAAACATCTGTGTAGGCTTAGTGAAAAAATCTCCCAAAGGACGCTCATTTGCTTGAGACCATCTTGGGTGAGAGACATTTGGATTAACATTAGCATAAAATCCATATTCTCTAGGGTTTGCTAACTCCCATGTGGTTTTAGGTTGTTCTTTGGTAAATTCTATTTTTACAATAGATTTTATACTTTTAAAGCCATACTTCCATGGAACTACAAGGCGAATCGGTGCTCCATTTTGTCCTAATAAAGGCTTTTTATACATGCCCACAGCCATAAGTGTTAGTGGGTGCATAGCCTCATCTAATCTTAAGCCTTCTACATAAGGATAATCAAGAGTTGGAAAAAATGAGGCTTGATCGGCAAATTGATTTTTATCAAAAAGAGTGGTAAATTTTATAAATTTAGCTTCACTTTTAACTTTACATTTTTCTATTAAAGCACGCAATTCAAAACCAACCCAAGGCACCACCATGGACCAAGTTTCAACGCAGCGAAATCTATAAATTCTCTCTTCTAATGGAAAAGCCAATAAATCTTGCATAGTTAAAGTCAAAGGTTCTTCAACTTCCCCGCTAACTTCTATTTTCCAACCATTTGTGTTGAAATTTTTTGCAAGCTCAACAGCTCTTTTTTTATCAGTAGAAAATTCATAAAAATTAACATAATTAGTTGCAATTTTTTCTTCACTTAAATTTAATTTTTCATTGTTAGGATCAGGAAAGAAATTTAATGCCATTAATTCAGATTGAACTAAAGCTGAACTAACTAAAGCTCCAGCACCTAGTTTTAAAAAATGGCGTCTTTTGTTATATAATTGTTCGTTTGTGATATTCATGAAGCATCCTTTATATATTTTGTGATATTAAAACATATAAAGGAAAATAGAAGGATAATTTTTATTATTTTATAAAAAATATTTTTAAAAAATTACCTCATTATTTTCAGATAGAGCAGGGTTGTTTTTTGGAAATGGAGAAGTATTGGTGTAGTACTCTCTTTGTTTTTCATAAATTCCTTGATAAACCCCTTTTGGGATGATAAATTTTCTAGCGCTATCAGGATAAAGTTCTAAGTATTTTGTTAAAAATTCTTTAAAAACCGGCGCAGCAGTTCTTGCCCCACCTTCTATTTGTTTCATAGGCTTATTATCATCATTTCCATACCAAATGATAGCTTCTATTTCAGGAGTTAAGCCACAAAACCACGCATCAATGCTTTTATTTGAAGTGCCTGTTTTTCCAGCTATTTCAATCCCTTCTACTCTAGCATTACGCCCAGTGCCTTTTTTTACAACATTTTGCATCATATCATTGACTAAAAAGGCTTGTTCAGGTTCGCTGATTTTTCTTTCTTCGGAATTAAATTCTACTACTATTTTACCATTTTTATCGATTACTCTTTTAATGAGTAATAAGTCTTTTTGCACACCATAGTTTCCAAATACCGTGTAAAGTTTAGCATAATCATAAATGGAAATTCCAAAGCTACCCAAAACTATAGATAAATCAACTGGTATGTTTTCAAAGCCCATAAATTGAAGCTTATCGTGGATTACATCAAGTCCTAGGGCAAGAGCTAAATTTATGGTAGCTAGGTTTCTTGAGCCAGTTAGCGCTTCTTTTAAACTTATGAGTCCTAGAAATTTTCCACCATAATTTTTAGGTTTCCAATCTTTCTCATCTTTTTTAGTACTTTCAAAAATTCTTGAAATATCAGCAACCTTACTCATAGGAGAATAGCCCATGTCAATGGCAATTTGATATAAGAAAGGCTTAAAAGAACTCCCCGGTTGTCTTAAGCTTTGAGTGGCGCGGTTGAAATTACTTTTTGTGTAATTTACCCCGCCAACTAAGGCTAAAATGTCTCCATTTTGATGATTTGCTACTATCATAGCTCCATTGAGTGTGCTTAAATTTGCATCTTTATCTCTTTTAACTATTTCATCATAGCCAAATTTTAAGGCTTCTCTTGCAATATTTTGCACATCAAGATCAATGGCAAGCTCTATTTTATAGCCACCACTTTTTAAGTCTTTAATCCCGCTTAGTTGTTTTAAAACTTCTTGGGTTACATAAGGAGCTGCATTTTGTGTTAAGGTATCATCATATACTTTTGGAATTTCTTTTAAGGCATTTTCATACTCTTCTTTAGAAATCCAACCAAGATTATACATCCTTTGTACTACGCTATTTGCTCTAGCTAAAGAAAGATCTAAATGTCTAGTAGGATCATAAGTACTTGGAGCCTTTGGCATACCTACCAAAATAGCAATCTCTTTCAAACTAAGCTCATCTAAATTTTTTCTAAAATATCCAAGTGCAGCAGTTTTTACTCCATAATATCCATGTCCAAAGAAGATGAAATTTAAATATCTTTCTAAAATTTGCTCTTTAGTTAAAGTATTTTCTATCTTATATGCAAGCAAAGCTTCTTTTAGCTTTCTGCTCAAAGTACGCTCAGGAGTTAATTCTGTATTTTTTATGAATTGTTGAGTAAGAGTGGAAGCTCCTTCCATAGTTTTTCCACCGCTTCTTATGATTTTAATAGCTGCTCTAAAAATTGCATCTATATTAACCCCGCCATGTTCAAAAAAGCTAGTATCTTCAATGGCTACCAAAGCTTCTATAAGTCTTGGTGGAAGTTCTTCATAAGGAGCATAAAAGCGGTGTTGCTCGAAAACATTTGCAACTAATTTTCCATTTTTATCAAAAATTTGTGTTGTAAGAGGCGGTTTGTAATCTTTAAAGGTATATTGATTTAAATCAGAATCAGAAAATAAATATGCAATAAATATAAAAACTCCAACCGCACACATTATACAAAAAGAAAGAAATATTTTTAAAATTTTTATCATAAAAATGCTTTCAAAAGTTCTATATTAAGCCCTAGTGCTGTACTTTGATGGCCTATGATTTTTTTAATGTATTTTTTATGAAATCCCTCGCACATCACAGCACCGGCTTTACCTTGATAAAGTTTTGAATCAATGTATTCTTGCATATCTTTTAAATCAAATTTATCCAAAATCAAATCACACTTGCTAAGATTAAAAATCTTTTTATCTTCTAAAACTAAAATCATCGCGCTTAAAACGCTAATGCTTTTGCCACTTTGCAAATTGAGCATATTAAAAGCCTCATTGTCGCTTTTAGCTTTAGTTAGAATGATATTTTGAGCACAAACTATGCTATCAGCAAATAAAACATTTTTTAAGTCAGGATATTTTGTAAAAAATTGTCTTTCTTTTTCTAAAACAATTTTTTGCACATAAGAGCTTGGATTATCTTTTTTTATTAAACTCTCATCATAATCGATAATAATTTGCTCAAAAGCGATATTTGCTTCTTTTAGCAAAGCAACGCGTGAGGGCGAACTTGAAGCTAAATAAAGCATTAAGCAAGACTTTCTTCTATGATTTTTTTAGCATGATCAAGTGCTTGTTCTATTTTACTTGTATCTTTACCGCCAGCTGTTGCAAAATCATCTCTACCGCCACCGTTTCCACCAAGCATTTGTGCAATTTCTTTTACCAAAACACCAGCTTTTAACGAAGTGTCTTTAACACCTGCTGCTATGATAATCTTACCTTTTTTTTCTTGTAAAAGTAAAATTACAGCTTTGTTAAATTTATTTTTAAACTCATCTATCATAGTTTTTATATCACCACTATCTATTTTTTGTACACAATATTGAATGCCATTTAATTCTTTAGAGTTTAATTCTGCTTTGCTTGAATTTTTTAATTCATTTTTTAAACTAGCTATTTCATTTTTTAATTTTGCTACATAGCCTAAAATATCTTGAGTTTTTAATTCTTCTTTGGCTTGATTAAGCTCTTTTAAATTTTCACTAACATAATCAAGTGCAGCTTTACTTACCACCGCTTCTATCCTTCTAACCCCAGCACTAACACCACTTTCTTTGATGATGTAAAAACTTCCTATTTCAGAGCTATTTTTCACATGAGTACCACCGCAAAGCTCTTTGCTAGCTCCTAGAGTTAAAACTCTTACTTTTTCTTGATATTTTTCACTAAATAAAGCTATTGCACCGCTTTTTTTAGCTTCATCTAAAGCTAAAATTTCAATTTTAGCTTCATTTGCTTGTATGATGTAAGTGTTTACTAAAGCTTCTATTTGCTTTAATTCTTCTTTATTTAGAGCTTTTGGATGAGTAAAGTCAAATCTTAATTTATTGTGTTCTACTAAAGAGCCTGCTTGGCTAATGTGTGAGCCAAGAATTTCTCTTAAAGCATGGTGTAATAAATGTGTCGCACTATGATGTCTAGCAATTTGCTCTCTTTTTTTAGTATCTATGCAAGCTAACACTTCATCGTTTGTTTTAAGATCTTGTTTTAATTTCACTTGACTAAGATTAATATCAAAGAATTTTTGTGTATCTAAAACCTCATTTTCATTGATAAAACCTATATCAGCACTTTGCCCTCCACTTGTTGCGTAAAATGGAGTTTTTTCAAGCATTAACCACGCTATATCTCCTGCCTTAGCTTCGGCTGTGATTTTAAAATTTTCATCCAAAATAGCCATGATTTTAGTTTCTTCTTCATAATTTTCATAACCACTAAAAGCATTTTTGCCAAATTTTTCTAATAAAACTTTAAAGTCCCCGCTAACTGCTTTATCCCCACTTCCTTTCCAAGAAGCCTTAGCTCTATCTTTTTGTTCTTGCATAAGCTCATTAAATTTAGCCTCATCTATACTAAGATTTTTTTCTCTTAGCATATCTTGGGTTAAATCAAGCGGAAAACCATAAGTATCATAAAGTTTAAAAGCTACTTCACCACTAAAAATATCTTTAGTTTTTTTAAGTTCTTCGTTAAAAATTTCTATACCATTTTCAATAGTGCTTAAAAATCTTTCTTCTTCTAGTTTGATTTGTTCTTTAATAAATTCTTTTTTTTCATTTAAGTAAGTATAATGCCCACCCATTAACTCACAAACTACATCTACAAGCTCATACATAAAAGCTCTTTTAAGACCTAACAAATATCCATGTCTTAAGGCACGACGCATAATTCTTCTTAAAACATAGCCTCTGCCTTCTTTATCAAAGCCAACTCCTTGGGCAAGTAAAAATACACTTGATCTTATATGATCAGCAATTACTCTATAACTAGCTCCGCTTTCATAGGTATAAGTTTTACCGCAAAGTTTTGCAATACTCTCAATAATAGGCATAAACAAAGAACTATCAAAATTACTAAATTTTCCTTCTTTTATAGCACTAACTCTTTCAAGCCCCATACCTGTATCAATACTTGGTTTTGGTAATGGAGTAAGCGTTCCATCTGCACTTCTTTCATACTGCATAAAAACTAGGTTCCAAATTTCTAAGAACCTATCTCCATCTCCACCCATATAATCTTCACTAGAATTAAAATATTCAGCGCCTTGATCATAAAAAATTTCACTACAAGGCCCGCATGGTCCAGTATCGCCCATTTGCCAGAAATTATCTTTATCGCCAAATTTATAAATTCTTTCTTTTTCTATATGTTTTTGCCAAAGCTCATATGCTTCATCATCACTTTCATGAACGGTTACATATAATCTTTCTTTAGGTAATTTTAAAACTTCAGTTACAAATTCCCAAGCATAAGTAATGGCTTGTTCTTTAAAATAATCTCCAAAACTAAAATTCCCAAGCATTTCAAAGAAAGTATGATGTCTTGCCGTATAGCCTACATTGTCTAAGTCATTATGTTTTCCACCGGCTCTTATACAAGTTTGACAGCTTGTTTTACGCGGAGGATTAGGGCGTGGTACTTCTCCGGTAAATATGCTTTTAAAAGGTACCATACCTGCATTAGTAAAAAGTAAAGTTGCATCATCAGGCACCAAAGGGCTTGAAAGAGTGATTTCATGTCCTTTTGATTTAAAAAATTCTAAATATTCTTTTCTTATATCCATAGATTTTCCTAGCTAGTTTTTTGCTTAAAATAATACCAAAAATACTTTAAATTAAGTAAAACTATCTTATAATCATGATTTTAAATTTATAAGGTTAATATAATGAAAATTCCTTTTATAGACTTAAATGCTCAATATAATGCTTATAAAAATGAAATCGATGAGGCTATTGGTGAAGTTTTACAAAGCACCTCTTTTATAGGTGGTGCAAAATTAGAAGAATTTGAAAATAATTTGGCTAAATATGTAGGTGTCAAACATGCAATAGGCTGTTCAAGTGGCACAAGCGCGTTATTTTTAGCCTTGATGGCTTTGGGTGTGGGTAGGGATGATGAGGTAATAGTGCCAAGTTTTACCTTTATAGCTACGGCTGAAATGGTTGCTCTAATCGGTGCTAAGCCTGTTTTTGTAGATATTGATTTTAAAGATTATAATCTTAGCTTAGAAAAAGTTCAAAGCGCTATCACGCCTAAAACTAAAGCTGTAATTGCTGTGAGTATTTTTGGGCTTATGCCTGATATATTTGCTTTAAAAGAACTTTGTAAAAGTCAAAACATTGCTTTGATAGAAGATAGTGCGCAAAGTTTTGGAGCTAGTCAAAAGGGTATAAAATCATGTGCTATAGCTGATATATCTTGCACGAGTTTTTTTCCGTCTAAGCCTTTAGGTGCTTATGGAGATGGCGGGGCGATTTTTACCCAAGATGATGAATTAGCGCAAAAAATAAAAATTTATTTAAATCATGGACAAGTGCAAAGATATAAGCATAAATACATCGGTATTAATGGAAGGCTTGATACCATCCAAGCGGCTGTTTTAAATGTGAAATTAAAATACTTAGATGAAGAGATTAAAAAAAGAGAAGTAATAGCAAAAGTTTATGATGAAAATTTAAAAAATTGTATTTTACCGCCAAGAAAAGATGATTTTGTGAGTGCTTGGGCTCAATATAGCGTGCGTGTAAAGAATAGAGAAAAATTCATGCAAAAATTACAAGAGCAAGGTATACCTACTGCGGTGCATTATCCTTTGGGGCTTCATTTGCAAGAAGCTTTCGATTATCTTGCTTATAAAAAAGGTGATTTGCCAAATACAGAGCTATTAAGTGATGAAATTTTATCCTTACCTATGAGTGCGTTTTTAAAAGAAGAACACCAAATTAGAGTGATTGAGGCTTTTAAATGAAAATAGGGCTTATAGGCCTTGGTAAAATGGGTAAAAACCATTTAAGAGAACTCGAGCGTAATTTAAAAGTAAAAGAAATTCATCTTTATGATCCTTTCTGTAAAGATAAATTTAAACACTTTTTTCATAAAAATTTTGATGATTTTTTAGCACAAAATCTTGATGGCGTTATCATTGCTACGCCTACTCATACGCATTTAGATATAGCTTTAAAGGTTTTTCCTAAAATAAAAAATGTTTTAATAGAAAAGCCTTTGGCATTAAATGTAGATGAAATTTTAATTTTAGAGCAAAAAGCTAGAGAAAATAAAGTCAGAGTAGGGGTGGGCTTTTGTGAGAGATTTAATCCGGCCATTTTAACTTTAAAAGAAAAACTTTTAGAAGATGATATTATAAGTATTAACATACAAAGAATTTCTCCTTATCCACAAAGAATAAATGATGTGGGTGTTTTAAGTGATCTTAGTGTGCATGATATTGACTTAGTTAGATTTTTAAGTCAAGAACAAATTTTAAAAGCAAATATTTATAAAAGCTTTCATCATGATAAATTTGAAGATGAGGTAATGATAGGTTTAAAATTGGAAAATATTTTAGCAAATATCCATGATAGTTGGAATGGACAATGCATTATAAGAAAGATCACACTTTTAGGTAAAAAACATACTTATGAACTTGATCTTAAAAATTTTGAACTTTTTATTAATATGCAAAAAATTCCAAATTTATATAAAAATTCTCCTTTATATGCTGAGCATGAGGCTTTTTTCGAGTTTTTACAAAATGGGGTTTGTGAAAATTTGGCTAGCATTGAAGATGCTTTGAGAGTACAAGAAATTTTAGAAGGTGTTTGATAGTGAAATATGTCTTTTTTTTAAATATGGGTGGAGTGAATAAACTTGACGAATGTGAAGTTTTTTTAAAAAATATGTTTAATGATCCTTATATTTTAGGGATAAAAAATGTTTTTTTAAGAAAATTTGTAGCTTTTATGATAAGAAAATCAAGATTAAAAGCTATGAAACAAAACTATGAAAAAATGGGTGGGAAATCCCCGCTTACTCAAATCACACAAAGTTTATGTGATAAATTAAATTTTAAAACTAGAGAATATAAATTTGATTTTATTAGTCTTTATGTACCACCTTTTGCAAATGAGGTTTTTTCAAAATATGATTTTAAGCAAAATGACGAAATTATTTTATTTCCTCTGTATCCTCATCATTCTAAAACCACTGTAACTAGTTCTTTAGAAGTAGTGGAAAATGAGCTAAGAAATATCCAAAACCAAGCTAATGTAAAAATCATTGATGTTTTTTATAAAGATGAACTTTATAATGAAATGATTATAAAGCATATTTTAGAAAAAAAGAGAGAATACGATTATAAAACTTTGATTTTTTCTGCGCATTCTTTACCACTTTCAGTGATTAAAAAAGGTGATTTGTATGAAAAACATGTGCAAGAGCATGTGGATATTTTAAAAGAAAAACTTAAAAATAAATTTGACCAAATCATTTTATCATATCAATCAAAACTAGGCCCAGTTAAATGGCTTGAGCCTAACACAAGTGATATTTTAGAAAATTTAGATCAAAAAGCTTTGATTTATCCTGTATCTTTTTGTATAGATTGCTCTGAAACGATTTTCGAGCTTGGAGTTGAATATAGGCACTTAGCAAAAAGCGATTATGAGCTTATTAAATGTCCTAATGATAGTGATGAGTTTATAGAGTTTATTTTAAATCAAGTAAAAATATAGTTTTTATATTAATGTTTTATAGTGGTATTAAAAAAACATATATTTTTTTCTCGGGATATTTTCTAAATTCCAGTTTGATAGTTTTTGATTGAAATTTATACATCCACTAAACATACTTTGTGTGCTTATAATACTATCAATATTCCAATTGTTTAAATCTTGATTAAATTTTGGAGTTTTTGAAAAAGGAATTTTGAAAATAGATTCACAAAAAAATGCATATTCCATCCATAATACATTTGAAACATCCCAGCAATGAATTTTTAAGCTTTTTTGTTGTAGTTATTTAGAGCTTGTTGGATCTTATATCCTAAAAACACTCCTTCAATATTGTCAACATTGCTTGTATCTATATTTTTAAGCGGAATATCTGGTAGTATCAAATATTTAAGAGTTTCTTTTGTTTTTGGTTTGTGGATTATCTTTTTTGATTGCAGTTTGAGTTAATATAATATGGCTAAAAACACAAGTAAAGTTATAAATAATAAAACTCAATGTTTTAAATAAGCGAAACAAAAAATCAATATAAAAAAGATTATTATTGTAATTTTATTTTTTAATGTCATTGTTTTTGTTTTCTATTGGTTTTAAATAACTTTCTTTAATCAAAAGATTTACTGTATCTTTAAACATAGGTAAAGCACTTTGTGCGGCATAATAACTATAAGCTTTGGTAGGATGTCTTACTAAAACTCCAATGGTATAGGTATTTTTCTCATCATTTGCAAAGCCAAAAAACGAGGCATTATAGCGATTTGAAGTATAGCCTTTTCTTTCAGCAATCCTAGCTGTACCCGTTTTTCCACCTATAATGATACCTTGAGTTCGTGCTTTTTTACCGGTTCCTTTTTCTATAACATTAATTAAAATTTGCTGCATTTCTTTGGCAGCTTTGCTTGAAAGAATTTTTTCTTTTTTAACTTCATCATCAAGTTTTATTAAACGCCCATCTTGATAAATTTTATTTGCAATTTGCGGGGTGATGTAAATTCCATCATTGTTAAATACATTATAAGCAGCTAAAAGTTGTATAAAAGTTGTTTTCAAGCCATAACCATAACTTAATACAGATTTTTCAACTTCTCTTAATCTTTTTGGATTTGGTATTTCTCCTTTTTGCTCATAAGGAAGATCAATACCGCTTTTTTCTCCAAAACGAAAAATTCTAAGCCCTGAGATGATTTCAAGATTACTTAATCTTTGGGCAATTTTAATCATACCGACATTTGAAGAGTAAGTAATAACTTCTTCCATGCTCATTTTATTTTTTTTGTGATCATCACGTATAGTAAAACGACCAAGTTTGTATTGTCCACCTTGAGTATCAATGATTTCATCAACTTTGATTTTATCAAGCATTAATGCAGTGGTAAATATAAAAGGTTTTATAACAGATCCCGCTTCATAGCCATATTCTATGGCGCTTGCATTGAGCACAGATAGATCTTTTCCGCGATTTTGCGGATCGTATCTTCTTGAGCTAGCAAGTGCTAGAATTTTTCCGCTTTTGCTTTCCATGATGGCAACTATAATTTCATTGGCTTTTAGATCTTCATTTCTTTTATCGATAGCTTTTTCTAAACCTTTTTGAAGTTTTAAGGAAATATTTAAGTATAAATTACAACCATCTATTTTGCGTTGTTCATAAGAATGCAAATTCAAGATGATATTACCACCTATATCTCTTAAACCTTGAATTTTAGCATTTTGCAAAGGATTTAAACATTCATTATAGTATTTTTCCAAACCTTTTATGCCGACATTTTTAAAAATTTCACTTTGCTCATCCATATAGGTTCTTGTGTAGCCTATGATTGGAGTAAGTGAATCTTTTGGCATATATACACGATCTTCTTTATGTTCTATAATATCAAGTCCTCTTGTCTCCACTCTGCCATTATTATTTGTGAAAGATTTAAAAAAACCTTGAGTATAAAGTTTTTTAGCTAGTTCTTTTAAATAACTTGCGTCTTTTGAGTTAATATCTTGGAGTAAAATAAAATTATAACTTCTTTTTTTCTTTGCAAGCATTCTTTTTTTTATATCTTGCATTTGTTCATCACTTGCGCCACTATAAATTTGAAAAAGAGTTAAAAACAAATCCTTTTTATCGGGATTTAAGCTCCTTAGATCAATTTCAGCTCTATAAATTTGCCTACTAGAAGTTACGGTAAAATTATCGCTTGTGATGATATTACCTCTAAGAGCGGAAAAATATTGTTCTTTTTGAGTATTTGGTATATGGCGTTTTGAGGTTAGAAAAAAAGTAGAAAGTAAAAATAAGGCCATAAAAAACAGAGCCATACAAAAAGCAAAAGCTACTTTTGAAACCCTATTTCTAATGGTGTTTGAAAGCATATATTAAATTTGAGTTCTTGAAATTTCTTTATATGCGTTTATAGCCTTATTTCTAACTTCAAGCATAAATTTCATACTTGATTCAGCTTTGCTAATCGCAATTGCAGCTTGATGTAAGTCTTTGACTTCGCCTGTTGCAATGTCTACCATAGCAGCTTCGGCAGTTTCTTGAGTTTTATTAAGATCGTTGATGGAATTTTTTAATAAACTCGAAAACTCATCTCCTATGTTGCTTGTGTTGTTATTATTGTTTTTGTTATTAACATTGTTAAATTGATTTATACCATTAATAGTGTTCATTTATTAACCTCTTAGTAAATCTATCGCACTTTGTGCTATAGTTTTGGTGCTAGTAAAGGCACTTACATTAGCTTGATAAGCTCTTGTTGCTTCTATTAAATCGGCCATTTCAATAACAGGATTTATATTTGGATAAGCAACATAACCTTGTTCATTCGCATCTGGATGAGATGGGTCAAATTTCATACGAAAATCTTTATCATCTCTTACAACTTTATCAACTACTACGCTCATTATAGCAGGTTTTGCATCTTTTTGTGAAGCAGGATCGTTTAAAGGATTTTCATATTCTAAAAAATTATTATCTTTAGCTATTTGCTTGTTTAGCAATTCGTTAAAATCAGTCGCTTTAAAAATCACTTCTCTTCTTCTATATGGACCACCTTCTGCTGTTCTAGTAGTATTAGCATTAGCTATATTTGAGCTAATTACATTCATTCTAAAGCGTTGAGCACTAAGTCCATATCCACTAATATCAAAATCACTTAAATAAGCCATTATTTTTCTCCTAGCCTAATTTAGAGCTTGTTTCTATGATGGTTGAAAAAATATTACTTTGTCTTCTTAAAACACCATCTAAAGCAGAAATCATCATAGTATTTTTGCTCATTTCAGTAGTTTCTACATCAAGATCTACTGTATTTGCGTCATTTCTTGCTAAATGTCCATCTCTTAAATAAATAGTTGATTTATTAGGGTCTGGAAATTTCCAAGGTTTTTGATGATTTGTATTTGTGCTTGCTAATTCAAGCTCTTTAGTATCTTTTTTTTTGAAAATTTCATTTGCTCTATTAACTAAAGCAGTTTCAAATTCTATATCTCTTGCTTTATAAAAAGGAGTATCAACATTTGCAAGGTTAGAATTAATCATTTGACTTCTTAGGTTTCTTCCTGCTAAAGCATCAACAATAAGTTCTTTTGACTTAAAAGGGCTTATCATAATTTTTCCTTTAAAATAAAGCTTTTATAGACTAAAAGCAAAAATCATTCCAAAATATTTATGCAATTTTATTTATGTATAAGTATATCTTTTTATAGTAAATTTTTGAAATTTTTAAAGCCACTTTCAAGTGAAACTTTTTTTTCTAGTGTTTCCAAAAAATCTTTTTTTGTCATTTCTTTAGCACCCATAAATTTTAAATGCTCATTAGGCACTTGACAATCTATTAAAAAATCATATGGTTTTAAAAGCTCACAAAGTCTTATTAGAGCTACTTTTGAGGCATCTTTTTTAAGACTTATCATACTTTCACCAAAAAATATTTTACCTATTATAAGTCCGTATAAACCGCCGATTAAAACATCATTTTCATAAACTTCAACACTATGAGCTAAATTTTGCTCAAAAAGCTTTGTATAAACTTGTATAAATTCTTGACTTATCCAAGTTTTTTTTCTTTTTGCACAATGATTTATAAGCGAGTTAAAATCAAAATTAAGTCTTATTTCATAAGTTTTTAAAGCTTTTTTTATGCTTTTTTGTATGCGCACTTCATCAGGTAAAAGCACCATTCTAGGAGAAGGACACCACCAAGTAACAGGATTGCTAGTCCATGGAAAAAGCCCTAAGCTATAAGCATGAGATATAAAATCTACTTCTAGTTTTTCACTAATAAAAACAGGCGCATTATCAGGGCTTTTTAAAAGTTTAGAATACAAATTCAATTTTTTCATTTTTGGAAAGTTTGAGTTTTAATTTACCACCATTTTTTAATTTTCCAAATAAAATTTCATCACTTAATCTCTCGCCTAATTCTTCGGCAATAATGCGTTTTAATAATCTTACTCCAAATTCTTTATTATTAGTTTTTTTAGCAAGAAATTCTTTTACTTTTTTATCAGCTTCCATGGTGATGTTGTTTAAATTTTTTGCCATTAAATCTAGTTCTTTTTGAACGATTTGTTCTAAAATTTCTTGACTTAAGTCATTAAAATGAATGATTTTATCTATACGGTTGATAAATTCAGGTGCGAAGAAATCTTTTATGGCTTTATTACTTTTTTCTTTATCACTGCTTAAAAAACCAAGCTCATTACTTTCTTTGAGACCTAAATTTGAAGTCATAATGATAATAGTATTTTTAAAATCAGCTTTTAACCCACTATTATCTGTTAAACTTGCATTATCAAAAATTTGTAAAAAGGTATTAGTTAAATCAGGATGAGCTTTTTCTATCTCATCAAATAAGACCACACTAAAAGGATTTTTTCTAATACTATTACTAAGCAAGCCACCATCTTCATAGCCCACATAACCTGCTGAAGTTCCTATGAGTTTGCTCACATCATGTTTTTGCGAGTATTCACTCATGTCAAATCTTTCAAGATTAAGGTTTAAAATTTGTGCTAAATTTTTTGCAAGTTCGGTTTTACCAACTCCACTTGAACCGGTAAATAAAAACACGCCTTTTGGGGTATTTTTGCCTTTTAACCCCGCATAGCTTTGTTTTAAAATAGAACACAAAGCTTTAATGGCTTCATCTTGTCCAAAAATATTTTGCTTTAAGTTTTGCTCTAAATTTTTTAAGATTTTACCTTGATCACTTTCATAAATTTTATGAGAATGTGTCATTCTTGCTAAAGTATTTTCTAAATCTTTTATTTTTACTATTTTTTTACTTTTTTTATCTTCTAAAGCAAAACTTGCACCAAGTTCATCAATTAAATCAATTGCACTATCGGGTAAAAATTTATCATGTAAAAATTGTTTTGCTAGTTTTATGCTTGTTTGTAAAATTTCATCACTGATTTTGATTTTGTGAAAATTTTCATATTTGCTTTTTAAGCCTTGCAAGATCAAAAAACACTCTTCTTCGCTTGGCTCATCTATATCAATTTTTGCAAATCTTCTACTTAGAGCTTTGTTTTTATCAAAGGTATTTTTGTATTCTATGAAAGTAGTTGCACCTATGCATTTGATGTTGCCATTACTTAATGCAGGTTTTAATAAATTTGACATATCTGCATGACTTTCATTGCTTGCGCCGGTTCCTACTATGGTGTGAATTTCATCTATAAATAAAATAGCATTAGGGATATTTTCTAATTCTTTAATGATATCTTTTAACCTTTTTTCAAAATCACCCCTATATTTTGTCCCCGAAAGCAAGCTTGTCATATCAAGGTTATAAATTTTTGAGTTTTTTAAATGTTTTGGCACTTTTTCTTCAGCTATAGCTAGTGCTAGCCCATCTATAATAGCACTTTTACCAACACCTGGTTCACCAACTAAAATAGGATTATTTTTCTTGCGACGGCTTAGAATTTGCATCATTCTTTCAAGTTCAAATTTCCTACCTATAACAGGATCTATTTTGCCTTTTTTTGCAAGCTCAACTAGCTCTATGGTATGGGTTTTTAAATTTTCAAATTCAACATTTTGTAACAATTCTTTTATTTTTTCTTCTTCTATTAGGTGTTTTTTTAAGATATTATAAGAATAAGCTTTTTCTTCTTTGCAAAGTGCGATGATAAAATCAATCACACTTGTTTGATTTTTTGCATTTAGCTTGTGTAATATATTTTCCAAGATCACAGAAAAAATAGGTTCTATTTCTTTTTTTAAAATTTCATTATTTTTAGCTAGATAATTTTTTAATTCATTTTCAAAGCCTTGTAAATCACCATCTCCGATTTCTTCAAGTAGATTTTTAAAATCATTGCTAAGCTTAACTAAAGCAAAAAGTAAATGCTCACAAGTGATAAATTCATGATGATTGATAAAGCTTAAATGTCTTGCATTTGGTATAAATGAGTCAATCAATTCTTTATATTTCATTGTTCTTCTATCCTTGTTTGGAGTGGAAAATCATTATTTTTTGCTGCCATGTCAACTTGCTGTTTTTTGCTAAGTGCAATTTCTTCTGTGTATATGCCACAAACTCCGCTTCCTTGATGATGGATTTCAAGCATAATTGCACTTGCTTTTTCAAAATCATGATGAAAAATATTCATTAAAATTTCAATTACAAAATCCATGGTGGTAATATCATCATTTAAAAGCAAAACCTTAAACATTTTAGGTTCTGCTAGTTTTTGTTGTTCTAAAATTTCATTTTTTAGACTCATTTAATATCCTAGTAATATCTTCTTGCATAATCTCAGTAGAAACTTTTCCAAGATAATATTTCACATAACTTTTTGAGTCTTTATTCCAAAAATCTGTTAGATCTTGATAATTTCCATCTTTTAAAACTACTTTAAAAGGAAGTTGTTCCATGCTTTGATAGTTGATATCTTTTAAAGCTTGTGCGACAATTCTATCATTTTCTTTAGAATTGCTTAAGAAATAATAAGCCCCATATTTAATGGCAAAATCTTTTACAGCTTGATCGCTAACATTTTCAAAATGACTTAGTCCTATGATGATAAAATTGTCAGCATTTTTTTGCCACAAACTTGTTAGATGAGTGGCTTCTTCTTGACAAGGTGTGCAAAAGGTTCCAAAAAAATCAAACATTAAAATTTTACCCTCTTCACCTTTTACTACAAAACCATTTTGTGTTCTTACTAGGGTTTTCTCGCCACCATTGACACTTTTTAAAAGAATTTCATCACCCATTTTATACTCAGCAAATGCAAATTCATTTTCGATTTTTTCTTCACTTGAGCAAGCACTTATTAAAAATGCAAAAGCAAATGTAAAAAACAAATAAGTAAATTTTTTCATCAAAATCCTTTTTTAATAATGATTTTTCATAGCAGCTCTTGCTTCAAGATCTGCTTGTTTTTTCTTTAAGCTTTCTCTTTTATCGTGTAAGTTTTTTCCTTTGGCTAAGGCTATTAAGACTTTTGCTTTATTTTTTTCATTAAAATAAAGTTCTAATGGCACTATAGTAAAGCCTTGGGTGCTAATTTTACCAAAAAGCCTATCGATTTGCTTTTTATGCATTAAAAGTTTTCGCGCACCTTTTTCATCATGCTTATAAAAAGAATGTGTAGTGCTAAGATGAGAAATATGAGCATTAAGTAAGAAAATTTCACCTTTGATAATACGCACAAAAGAATCTTTCAAATTTGCTCTACTAGCTCTTAATGCCACTACTTCAGAACCTTTTAAAACAATACCTGCTTCAAATTTTTCCAAAATTTCATAATCAAAAAAAGCTTTTTTGTTTTTTACTATAGTTTTTTTCATCATTTAGCCTTAAAAACTCCACTTCCACTTCCACTTAAAAAATAAGCCTCATTAAGAAAAGTTTGCATTTTAGGATAAATTTTTACACAAGGAGCAAATAAGTCGTTTAAATCAGTATTTTTATACTCTAAAATTTCACTTGTTTTGAGTGTTTTAAGTGTTTTGGCTAAATTTAGATTCGCTGTTAAATCATATGAACTTTCATCAAATGCTTTATATACTTTTGCACTTGAGCATTCAATAGCTGGAAAAGTAAAATCAAGTTGGGCAAAATCATCTTCAAAATATTCTACAATCTCGCCACACCCGCTAACATTTGCACTATTATATCCGCTTAAAAAAAAGATTAAATCAGAGCCAAGTTTTTGGCAGATTTGTTTAAGTTGTTGTTGATTGAGTTTTAAATTTAAAGTTTCGTTGATCATTAATAAAAATACAACCGCATCAGTACTGCTTCCACCAAGGCCTCCGCCTATGGGAATGTTTTTGATAAGCTTTAAACTTTTGTCTTTAAAAAATTCATTTAATTCATTAGAAAAACCTAAATTTTCTAATTCTTTATAAGCTTTGTGTATGATAGTATCTTGAGTAAAATTTCCAGTGATTTCAAACCCTTCTTTGGTTTTTTCATCACTAAAGCTTAACTCATCAAAAATATTTTTTAGTAAAATAAAGCGTGATTGTAATAAATGATAAGATCTTAAATCAATTCCTATGATTTTTAAAAAAATATTAGCTTTTGCGTAAGCTTTCATTTTTTAAGCTTTTTACTCAGATCGTCAAGTTTTATCGTTTCATCGCTAATTGCATGTAAATTTTCACTTTTTACTTGCTCGATAAGCTCTTTGCGTAGTATCATTAAAGACTTTGGAGCTTCGATGCCTATTTTAGCATAGCCTTTGCCTGTTTGAACTACTTTGATTTCTATATCATCTCCGATTTTTATACTTTCATTTTCTTTTCTTGATAAAATTAACATTTTAATACCTTATTTAAATAATATTGCACTTGATTATCTTGGATAGAAATGATAGAAAAAAAATCTTTTTCTTCTAAAATATAGCTACCTTCTTCTTGAATTTCCAAATCGTCCAAAAATATTTTTTGTCCATTGTGTAATTTTTGGGGGTATTTTATCGTATTTTTTCTAAGATTTAAATAAGCTAAAGGATTTAACTCTTTTTCATTCTCATAAAAAAACCTTCCCTCGCTTAAACGCTCCAATGAGCTTAATGTGGCTTTAATACCAAGTTTTCTAGCAAATAATTCACAATAAGAGCGTATATAAGAACCCTCACTAACTGCTATTTCTATGGTTAAAAAGGGGTGGTTATAGTGTAAAATTTTAGTATAAAAAATTTCCATAACACAGGATTTTAAATTGACTTCAAAACCTCTTTTTGCAAGCTCATAAGAGCGCACCCCATCTATTTTTTTTGCACAAAATGCGGGTGGGGTGTAGGTGATTTTACCTAAAAGTTCATTTTTAATTTGTTCTAAAACTTTCTCTTCAAAAGCATTTATAAGATTGATTTCTTTGATATTTTGATTATCAAGGCTTAGTGAATGCGCGCCTAGCCAAAGTGTTGCTTTATAAACTTTTGGATTTTTATCAAAAAAACGAAAAAGTTTTGTGTATTGATCAAAGGCTATGAGTAAAACACCTTTTGCAAAAGGATCAAGTGTTCCTGAAAAACCTGCTTTTTTATTTTTATATTTTTTCTTGAGTTTGCCTAAAAAAGCATTAGAACTCATACCGCTTGGTTTATAAGCTACAAAAAGTTTATTCATATCACTTTTTCCACAAAACTTGACATTATCATTCTTTCTATGCCTCCAAAATTAATCGTGAGTTTTTCTTCAGCACCTATTTTACTTACCCCAGTGACTCTGCCTATGCCAAAAATTTTATGTTTGATTAAATCGCCTTTTTTGTAGCAATTTTTTTGATGATCTAGTGTTAATTCTTTTTTGATTACATTACTCTCACCAAAAAATCTACTTTTTTCTAATCTTGTGCGACTTCCTTTATAAAATCTAGAATTAGCATAACTTAAATAAAGTTTTTTCTTGGCTCTAGTGATTGCTACATAGGCAAGTCTTCTTTCTTCTTCTATATTGCTTGATTCGCTAGTGAGTGGGAAAAATCCTTCTTCTAAACCTATGATAAAAACATAATCAAACTCAAGTCCTTTGCTTGCATGAATACTCATAATACAAATACTTTCTTTATCAAGTCCATCTTGCTCATTAAGTAAAGAAATTTCATTTAAAATATCATCTAAGCCATTATAATTTCCATGAGTAATTTTATCTTTTAAATTAGCATAAAGTTCATCTATATTTAAAAGTTTATCTTCGCCCTCTGGATTATCTTTGTAAAATTCTTTGATTTTAAATTCTTCTTCTAAGGCTAAAATCATTGCAAGCAAATCATCTTTTTCTTTAATTTTGTGTATGCTTAGTATGAATTTTTCTAACTCTTTGTCTGTTTTTTTACTAAAAAAACCACTTCCTTGCAAAGCACATAGACTTTCAAATAAAGACAAATGATTTTCTTTAGCATAATTTTCTAGCTTTTCTAAACTTGCATTACCAAAGTTTCTTTTAGGGCGGTTGATAATGCGTTTAAAAGAATAATCATCATTTAAATTTGAAAGCAATCTTAAATAAGAAATAATATCTTTAATTTCAGCTCTTTCATAAAAACGAATTCCACTTAGCAACTTAAAAGGAATTTTTTCTTTGCTAAAAGCTTCTTCAAGAGCACGAGATAGGGCATTTACTCTATAAAGTATGGCTATTTCACTAGGATTAATCCCAGAGTTTAAAAGTTTTGAAACTTCTCTTGCGACCTTAAAACTTTCAATTTTTTCATCATCATTTTGTAAAATTGTAATTTCTTCGCCCTCATCTTTGGTACAAATCAAAGTTTTTCCTAATCTTTTTCTATTATGTTCTATAAGCTCATTTGCAGCTTGCAAAATAGCGCTAGTTGAGCGATAATTTTGCTCTAGTTTGACTAATTTTACATTGTTAAATTGTTCTTTGAAATTTAAGATATTTTCTATTTTAGCTCCACGCCAACCATAAATACTCTGATCATCATCACCCACCACGCAAATGTTTTCATGAGACACGCAAAGTTTTTTTAGAATTTGATATTGTAAGGCATTGGTATCTTGATACTCATCTACTGTTATATAGGTATATTTTTGACTTTGCTCTTGTGCAAATTGTTCATCTTCTAAAATTTTATTAGTTAGCATGAGTAAATCATCAAAATCCATGAAATTATTTTGGATTAAAAAATGCTCATATTGCTCATATAAATGAATGATTTCTTCGTAATTTTTGTTTTTTTCATCTTTTAAAAATTCTAATTCTTTGCGTATTTCTTGAGCGCTTTTGCTTTGATTTTTAAAATTTGAAATATAAGCACCTATGCTTGCTAAAGAGCTTTGCAAATTTTCGCTAGCTAAATCTTTTAGTATTTTCTTTTTATCATCTGTATCAATAATGACAAAATTATTTGCTCTATTAATTCTTTCGCTATAAAGTCTTAAAAATAACAAACCAAATTTATGAAAAGTACATAAAAGGGGATTGTGTAAATTTTGATCTTGCAAAAGTGCTAAGGCTCTTGTTTTCATTACATTAGCAGCTTTATTTGTAAAGGTTAGCGTGAGGGTATTTTGTGCAGGAATACCCACATGATCGATTAAATAGGCAAGTCTAGTGGTAATGGTTTTAGTCTTTCCACTACCTGCACCTGCTAGTATTAGCATAGCTCCATCAATATGCATGATAGCTTCTTTTTGGCTATCATTTAAACCTTCAAAAAAACTCATTTTTTAAATAAATCTTTATTGTTAGGATTATTTAAAAAAGCATTCATAGATTTTTCTTTTAATTTTTGATCATTTTGCTTTTTGAAATAGTTTGAAAAATTAACAAAAATGATATTATCTTCAACTTGAATTTGAGTAATTGCTCCTAAATCCACTTTCACAAAGGTTGCAAAATCATCAGGTCCAAAACCCGCATGAAATTCTATATGCTCATTTGTTAAAACTATGGACTTAAAAGTATAACCACCAAGTGCAAAAAGACAATAAGGATTTTTACTCACTATATCTAATTCTGGCGGTAAAGGAGGTTCTAGTGTAACAAATTTAGTATTTACAATGATATTAAACTCAATATCTTCTTGGATTAAAATTTGTAAACATTCATAAATGCTTTTTTGCATTAAACTTATAAAATTTTTATTATTTAAAATTTTATCAATCATTGCTTAGCCTTAAAAATTCATCTACTAGTATTCTAACTTGCTCTAAGCCTATATTCCAAAATTCATCACTTTCTATATCAAAGCCAAACATAGCTACAAGTTCTTTTGGACTTTTACTTCCCCCACTACTTAAAAACTCAATATAAATTGAGGTAAAATTAGAGCATTTGCCACTTTTATATAGACCATAAAGTGCTAAAACTAAAAGTTGTGCATAAGCATAAGCATAGCAGTAAAATGGAGAGTGTATAAAATGTGGTATATAAGAATACCAAAGGCCATAGTTTTTGGTTAAAACTACACTATCTTGAAACATTTTTCTTGATTCTTCAAGCCAAATTTCACTTAGTTCTTGAGCGCTTAGTTCTTCTTTTTTAGCATGAAATCTGCGTTCAAAAGTGGTAAAATTAATTTGTCTATAAAGAGTAGCAAAAATATCTTCAATTTTTGCTGCATATAAAGATAAAAGCTCTTCTTTGTCTAAATTTTCTTTAATATAATCAAAAATCAACATTTCTGCAAACACTGAAGCAGTTTCTGCTGTAGTTAGAGGTGTATCTTGATTTAAAAAACTTACTTTATAAGAAAGTTTTTGATGTATAGTGTGGCCTAGCTCATGTGCTAGGGTGAAAAGATCGCGTCTTTGGTTGGTATAGTTTAAAAGTATGAAAGGATGACTTAGCGGCGTGCTTGAGTGAGAAAATGCTCCACTTTGTTTAAATTCTTTAGGATAGATATCAATCCAATTATTCTCAAAAGCTTCTTTTGCTATCATATAAAAATCTTTAGAAAATTTTTCAAAGGCTTTTAAAACGATATCCTTTCCTTGATCAAAATCAACTTGCATTTCTTTTCCAATAGGCGCATAACGATCATAATCTTTTAGCTTTTTATACCCTAGAATTTTTTTCTTTGCATTATAAAATTTAGAAACAATATCAAAGCTATTCTCGCTAGCACTAATAAGCGCATCAACACTTTTTTTAGAAATTTGATTTCTTATATGTCTTGGGGTTTCTGGACTTTCATAAGATCTTAACTCACAAATATTAGCAAGTTCACTTTTAATCATATTAAAAATATATACTAAAAGCTTGTTTTGTTTTTTTAAAGTTTTGCTAAAGCATTTTGAAGCTTTTTTTCTAATGCTTCTATCTTTATCATAAAGCTTGCTTAGAATTTCTTCCTCACTTAATTTTTGTCCTTCAAAATTAAATTTTAAAGCACTAAAGGTTTCATCAAATAATCTTGCAAATGCATTTGAACCTGTACTTGATAGAGTTAGGATAACTCTTTCTTCTTTTTTAGAAAGATTGTGTTTTTTGTGTTTGATAAGATTATTTAAATAAAACTCATAATCTTTGCAAAATGTGATGAAAGTTTTACTTTTTTCTTCTTTTAACTCGCAAAATTCAAGTTCAAAAAATAAAAGATTTTCTTCTATTTTTTTACTTAAATTTTCATATTTTGCATAAAAAGCACCTTTGGTAGTATCTTGAGCAAAATTTAAATACACATAGGTTAGTATGTGAGAAAGTTTTAAGATTAATTCTTCATAGTTTTTTAAAGCTTGCAAGAATTGCTCATTGCTTAAACTATGAAGATTATTTTCATATTGTTTTTTAAATTCACAAGCTTCATCTTTGGTTTTTTGTAAAAAAAGATTTAATTCTTGCTCATCTTTAAATAATGTACTTAAGTTCCAATTTTGCATGATTTTAGCTTTCTAAAATGAGTTTTTTTAATACAGCCATTCTAATGGCAACACCATTTTTAACTTGAGTTAAAACCTTACATCTTTTATCAGCCATTACTTCATCGCTAATATCGATATTTCTATGTACAGGACCAGGATGTAAGATAATGAGATTTTTATCTTTTATTAAATCTTTGCTAATACAAAAATCATTTGCATAATCTTTAAGCGATGCATAGGTTGGAATATTGTGTCTTTCAGTTTGTGTTCTAAGACTCATGATAATATCTACATCATCAATAACTTCTTTTAGTTTATTTGTTTTTTTAATAGGATAATTTGGCATAAAATGAGGCGGGGCCACTAGGGTAATGTCTATACCAAAACGAGGTAATAATTCTAAATTTGAAGCAGCAACGCGTGAGTTTTTAATATCTCCTACTATTGCTATTTTTTTACTTTTAACATTATAATCAAAATGCTCCATTATGGTAAAAAGATCAAGTAAAGCTTGGGTAGGATGAGAGTGTTTACCATCACCTCCATTAACTATAGGACAATGAGTATAATTTGCTAAAGTATGAGGCACACCTGAGTTTTTGTGTCTAACTACAATAGCACTTGGTGCCATTGCATCTAAATTCGCAGCAGTATCAAAAAGTGTTTCACCTTTGCTTGAACTACTTCTTGAAACATCTAATTTTAAAACTTTAGCACCTAGTCTTCTTGCGGCTGTTTCAAAGCTTGATTGAGTGCGTGTTGAATTTTCAAAGAAAATTGTTGTAACACTTTTTCCTTCTAAAAATGTGCGCGGTTTTTCATCCAAAAATTCTTTTGCTTCTTTAAATAAAGCCAAGATTTCATCATTGTTAAAATCTTTTGTAGTAATTAAATGCCTCATAAGTCCTCCTTAAATTTTTAAATTAAGCTCATTATCTGAACAAATAGCACTAAATAAAACATCTGTTGAGCTATTTAATGCAGTTTCAACACTATCTTGGATAACCCCTATGATAAAACCAACCGCAACTACTTGCATAGCTATGTCATAATCAATATTAAACAAAGAGCAAGCAAGTGGTATAAGTAAGAGTGAACCCCCAGCAACCCCGCTAGCTCCACAAGCTGCAAATGCAGCTAAAACACTCAAAAGCATAGCTTGTAAAAAATTTATTTCAATACCTACTGTGTGAGCTGCCGCAAGACTTAATATGGCTATGGTTACAGCTGCCCCTGCCATATTAATCGTAGCACCTAGTGGAATAGAAATGCTATATAGGTTATTATTGATATTTAATTTGGAGCAAAGTGCCATATTTACAGGAATATTTGCTGCAGAACTTCTTGTAAAAAATGCAAAAACAGCACTATGTTTTAAACAAATAAAAATCAAAGGATAAGGATTTTTCTTTGTATAAGTAAAGACAATTAAAGCATTAATCACAAAAGCTACAAAAAACATAGTCAAAACTAAAATTATTAATAATTTAACATAACTAAAAAGTCCTGCTGCTCCTGTTTGAGCAACTGAATTAGCCACAAGTCCAAAAATTCCAAAAGGAGCAAGCTTGACTATAAATTTAACAATTTTTAATACACCCTCGTTTATATCAGTAAAAAGTTGTTTTGCATCATTAGAGCAATGTCTTAGAGCAAAACCTCCACCAATAGCCCAAGCTAATATGCTTAAATAATTTCCTGAAGATAAGGCATGGATCGGATTGTCTACTACTTGAAATAGTAAGGTTTTAAATACTTCGCCTATATGCGCAGGGCTTGTAGTGGAAGCTTTTTCAACATCGGTTAATACTAATTCTACAGGAAAGATAAAGCTTATACTAACTGCACTTAAAGAAGCTAAAAAGGTTCCAAAAATATACAAGAAAATAATGTGTTTTATTTTCTCACTTCCATGATTAAATTCTTTTGTGCAAATAGTTGTTAAGATTAAGATAAAAACTAAAATCGGTGCTATAGCTTTTAAAGCTCCTGTAAATAAAGCACCAAAAATATTTGCAAAAATAGCTAAATCTTTAGAAAAAACACCTACTAAAATTCCTAAAACAATACCTATGCAAATTTGTAAAATAAGATTTCCATCTTTATAGCGTTTGATTGCATAAGAAAATAAACTCATTTCTTACCTTTTTTGTAGTGATAAATTTAAATTTATTCTAGCAAAGTAAAGCTTAAATAAGCTTTTTGATTTTTAAGTTAGCTTGTGTTAAAATAAAGCTAGAATTTTTTATGATAAGGAATATAAAATATGTATTTATTTACTTCTGAAGTTGTTAGTGCAGGACATCCTGATAAATGTGCTGATATTATAGCTGATTCTATAGTTGATGCCTTTTTAACTCATGATAAAGACTCAAGGGTTGCTAGTGAGGTTTTTGTAGCAGGAAATAAAGTAGTAATTGGTGGTGAGATTAAATCAAAATATAAACTAGAAAAACAAGATTATGAAAATATTGTAAAAAAAGCTCTAGTAGATATTGGTTACAATGGAAATCCGCATTTTAGCAAAAAACAATGTTTGCACCCTGATGATTTAGATGTAATGGTATTTTTAAATGAGCAAAGTCCTGATATCAATCAAGGTGTTGATCAAGAAGATGGAGAGATTGGAGCAGGTGATCAAGGTATAATGTTTGGTTTTGCAAGCAATGAAGCAAAAGAATATATGCCAGCAGCTATTTCTTATGCTAGAATGCTTTGTGATAAAGTATATGAGTTTGCAAAAAACAATCCTGATAAACTTGGAGTAGATATTAAAACTCAAGTTACAATTGATTATGCAAATAAAGAAAATTTTGAAAATTGCAAACCTCAAAGTATCCATACTATTGTAGTTTCAGCTCCTTGTGTTGAAAGTATGAAAATAGAAGATTTAAGAGCTTTGGTGATGGATTTGATTTTGGATTCAAATTTACCAAAAGAGCTTTTTTGCCCAGAAAAAACAAGAATTTTAATCAACCCAACGGGAAAATATGTAAATCACAGCTCATTACATGATAGTGGTTTAACAGGAAGAAAGCTTATAGTAGATAGCTTTGGTGGCTATGCTCCAATAGGAGGTGGTGCACAATCTTCTAAAGACTATACTAAGGTTGATAGAAGCGGACTTTATGCTGCAAGATGGCTTGCTAAAAATATTGTAGCAGCAGGGCTTGCTAAAAAATGTATAGTACAACTTTCTTATGCTATAGGTGTGGCTAAACCAACTTCTGTAAGTGTGGATTGCATGGGAACAAATACAAGATTAAATGATGATATTTTAAGTGATTTTGTGATGAAAACTTTCCCATTAACTCCAAATTGGATTAAAAATAAATTCAATCTTGATAAACCAAGTAAAGATACTTTCATGTATGCTGATGTAGCTGCTCGTGGTCAAGTGGGTCAAGCTGATTATCCTTGGGAAAAATTAGACGCACTTGATGAATTTAAGGCATTATAAAATGAAGCTTTTAAGCTTCATTTTGCTTTAAAAGTTTTTCTTTTATCTTTAAAATCAATATCTCTTTTGGCTTAATTACCGCATTTTCTTTTCCATTAACTGCATGATATATGCTTACATTATAATTATTTGCATAAAAACGCATTAGAAAATTTTGTAATTTATACTCACTTGAAAAATTAAACCAAGCATTGTTTGAAATAGCGATGATGATTTTTGAGTGTTTGTAAAGTTTTTCTTTTGTAGCTTCAAAGCAGATAGCATTAGTGATGAGCTGATTATTTAGAGTGTATTGATTTAATTCTTTTCCTTTTGAAAATTCATCAATATTTAAAAGATATTTTTTAAAAAAGTTTTTAAATATAGGAATTTCTTCTCCAAAAGGTACAAGATAATGTTTGTTAAAAACTTGTATGTTGCCATTGTCAAATACATAAGTACTATTGTATAGATGATTAGGTGTAGTGCTTATAGCACCTGTGATGATGATGATTTGTTTTGATAAATCTTTTAAGGCTTGTAAATAACTTGGTGCTTTATTTAATGCAAAAGCAAAAGCAGTTTCAGGAAAAATAATTATTTCTTTACCTTCTTTTATAGTCTTGTTGATTTGATAAAATATATCTTTAGAATGAGTTTGTAAATTTTCTTGTATGAATTTTTGATCTTGGGAGATATTAGTTTGGATTAATTTATAGTCTAAATTTAGCGTTTGCGATTGTTTTTGATTATATTGAGCACCGATTAGAATAAGGATTAGAATAATTGCTATTTTATAATATCTTGAAATATATTTTTCATAATAAAAATAAGCAATCAAAAACATAGCTATAATACCTTGGTAACTTGCATCAAAGATTCCATATACACTTAAAACACCCCAATTTAGCCAATCAAAGCCAAAAGGATGAATAAAACAAAGTAAAAAAATTCCACAAAGTCTTAAAAAATCATATTTAAGAAAAAAACATATAAAAAACAAAAATCCATAAATTAATCCAATTAAGATAATTTCTAAAGGAATTAAATAAGCTAAATTAAAATAAATTGATGATAAACCTATCCACCAAAACCATAAAATTCCTATAAAAAAACCGGTGTAAAAATATCCTGCTTTACTTTTGTTTCTTAGTAATAAAATTAAACCATATATGCTTAAAAACGGTGAGATAAATTCGAAAAGTAAATTTTCAAAAAAAGAAAAATAAATAAAATTTGACAATAAAAGTGCAGAAAAAAAGGCTTTTATTATTTTAAAAGTGGTAGAATTAGAATTTATGAACTTAAAAAAAAGGGGAAGAAATGGCAGAAAACGGAAATATTTGGACTTCATTGTTGCCTCTCATTGTGCTTTTTGCGATTTTTTATTTTTTGGTTATTAGACCACAACAAAAACAAGCAAAAGACCATAAGTTGATGGTTTCATCTTTAGAAAAAGGAGATAAAATCATCACAAATGGTGGGATAATTTGCGAGGTGGTAAAACCAGAAGAGGATTTTATCAAAGTTAAGCTTAATGATGAAAATGTAGTTGTAAAAATTTCTAGAGATTTTATAGCAAAGAAAATTGATGCGTAGTGGAAAAATTACTTATAGAAGTATTATTTTCTTTGTAGTTTTTCTTATAGGGCTTGTTTTTTCTATACCTTCTTTTATGCAAACCCAAAGTGGTGCTAAGATTAACCTAGGACTTGATTTGCAAGGCGGTTTGCATATGTTATTAGGTGTAGAAGTAGAAGAGGCGGTTAAGTCAAAGGTTAAATCCATAGCCTCTTCTCTTAGCTATTCTATCAATAAAGAAGATATTATTGTTGATAAAATCAAAGTAAATGATACTAGTATTGAATTTAGTTTATTAGATGAAAATGATGTAGCTAAGGTTGATTTGTTATTAAAAGACATTAAAGGCTTGGCTGTCACACATGAAAATTTACACTACACACTTTCTTTAACCCAAGAAGAAATCAAACTAACTCATGAACAAGCTATTTTACAAGCTGTAGAAACTATTAGAAATAGACTTGATCAATTTGGTCTTGCAGAGCCAAATGTAGCAAGATCAGGTGAGGATAAAATTTTAGTCGAACTTCCAGGTATTAAAACTGCTGCAGATGAGGCTAGAGCTAGAGAGCTTATCGCAAAAGCTGCACATTTACAATTAATGGAAGTAGATGATGTTAGAATGGATCAGGTAAATAATCTTACTCCAGCTCAAGCTGCTGAATATGGAGATTTAATTTTTGAAGATGCAAAAAATCCTCAAATTAAATATCTAGTAAAATCTATACCTATTCTTGATGGTTCTATGCTAACAGACGCAAAAGTGGGTTTTGCGCAAAGTAATAATCTTCCTGTGATTAATTTCACCTTAAATTCGGAAGGTGCTAAAAAATTTGGAGACTATACAGGAAATAATGTAGGCAAACGCTTAGCTATAGTTTTAGATAATAAAGTATATTCAGCTCCAAGAATTAATGAAAGAATAGGTGGAGGTAGTGGTCAAATTAGTGGTAGTTTTACCGTTGAAGAAGCTCATGATGTGGCCATTGCTTTAAGAAGTGGGGCACTTTTAGCACCGGTTAAAATGCTTGAAAAAAGAAGTGTTGGACCATCTTTGGGTGCTGATAGTATTAAAATGAGTATGATAGCCCTAGCAGGTGCTTCTATATTAGTTATTGCATTTATGGTGATGTATTATGGTATAGCAGGAATTTTTGCTAATATTGCTTTAGTGGCAAATATTTTAGTGATTATTGCTGTAATGGCTATGTTTGGTGCAACCTTAACTTTACCTGGTATGGCAGGACTTGTGCTTACTGTAGGTATGGCAGTAGATTCTAATGTTATTATTAATGAAAGAATTAGGGAATTATTGCGAGAGGGTGCTAGCATAAGGCAAAGTGTTGAAAATGGCTATAAGCATGCAATGAGTGCGATTTTAGATTCTAACATTACTTCGCTTATTACTTCAGTGGTACTTTATGCTTATGGAACAGGTGCGGTAAAAGGTTTTGCGGTGACTTTAAGCATTGGAATCTTAGTTTCAATGATTACTTCTATTGTTGGAACTCATGGTATGTTTGAAATGTTTATGAACCGTATGGAAAAAAGCAATAACACAAGATTATGGTTTGGATATAGGAGACCTTAATGCAATTTTTTAGTCAAAAACATATTTATGATTTTATGAGAATGAGATTTGCAGCCATCTCTTTGTCTTTTATTTTATTTTTTGGTTCTATTTTTATCCTTTTTACTAAGGGTTTGAATTTTGGTATTGATTTTACCGGTGGAACTTTGGTACAGCTTCAATATGAGCAAAAAGCACCCTTGGCTGAAATTCGTAAAGCTTTATCTATAAATGAAAATTTAAAAGGAGCTAGTGTTACCGAATTTGGTAGTGCTAATGAAGTTATTATTCGCTTTTCAGGAAGTAGCGATAGCTTGGGAAGTGATATTGGAGTAAGTATTGCAAATTTGTTAAAAGATACAGGTAAATTTGAAGTGCGCCGCGTGGATGTAGTAGGTCCAAAAGTAGGAGATGAACTGCGTAACAAAGGTCTTATGGCGGTTGGAATTTCTTTGATTGCTATTTTGATTTATTTGGCAGTGAGATTTGAATGGCGTTTTGCTATGGCTTCTATTGTGTGTGAAATTCATGATATAGTCATTACTTTAGGCGCTATTGCATTATTTGAAATAGATGTAAATTTAGATATTTTGGCGGCTGTTTTAACTGTGCTTGGATATTCTTTAAATGATACGATTATTATTTTTGATAGGATTAGAGAAGGTGTTAAAACAAGTAAAAATTCAAAACTTGATTTAATTATTAATGAATCAGTTTCTGCAACTTTATCAAGAACTACTTTAACAACAGGTTTAACTTTAATCACTGTTGTAGTGCTTTATTTCTTTGGTGGATCTATGATAGAAGGTTTTGCTCTAACTATGATAGTGGGTATTGTGGCAGGTACTGCAAGTTCTATATTTGTAGCAAGTCCAGCACTTTTATGGTTTAAATTTAGTGTTACGCAGTATCGTCAAAAAGAATTAGAAAAAGTAAAGAAAAAACAAGAAAAAGAGAAATTAAGAGCGATGTATGAAAAAGGAACGGTGTAAAAATGAATTGGGGTAAGGTTATTTATATCTTTTTTGCTCTAATGAGCTTAACTACAACCGCAGGATTTTTATATGATCAAAATGAAGTTGCATTATTTATTGCAGCTTGTGTGAATTTAATTTCTACTTTATTGAAAATCGGAGTTAGAAATTTCTTAGCAGCTGAATTATTTGCTAGTTCTTTAGTGGCTGATTTGCATTTAATTCCAGCTTTTGCTTTAATACAAATTAATCCAGAGGCTAATGTTATGGTTTATACTTTAGCAATTGGTGCTTTGATAGCTAATATCTTTTCAATGATTTTAGTTATAGTTGATTCAGTAAAAAGTCAAGAAGAAAATTAGGAGTTAAAATGGCATATGAGGCAGGTAAAATAGAAAAAAAATGGCAAAAAATTTGGCAAGAAAAAGAATATTTTGAGCCAAAAGATGATTTTTCTTTACCAAAAAAATACATTTTATCTATGTTTCCATATCCAAGTGGTAGAATTCATATGGGACATGTGAGAAACTATAGCATAGGTGATGCTATGGCTAGATATTATAGAAAAAAAGGTTTTAATGTCTTACATCCTATAGGTTTTGATAGTTTTGGTATGCCTGCTGAAAATGCTGCGATAAAACACGGTATTCATCCTAAGAAATGGACTTATGAAAATATTGATTATATGCAAAATGAACTTGCTTCTTTGGGCTTTTCCTTTTCTAAAAAAAGAATGTTTGCTACTTCTGATCCTTTATATACTAAATTTGAGCAAGAATTTTTTATCAAAATGTATGAAAAAGGACTTGTTTATACTAAAGAAGCTGAAGTTAATTGGTGTGAGAATGATAAAACGGTCTTAGCAAATGAGCAAGTTGAAGATGGCAAATGTTGGCGTTGTGGACATGAAGTCATTAGAAAAAAAATGCCAGGATATTATGTAAAAATCACTGCTTATGCAGATGAATTATTGCAAGATCTTAAAAAATTAGAAGGAAAATGGCCAAGTCAGGTTTTGACTATGCAAGAAAATTGGATAGGTAAAAGCACAGGGCTTAGTTTTGATTTTGATATAGAAGAAAATAATAAAATCAGTGCAAAAAAGATCAATGTTTTTACAACAAGAGCTGAGACTATTTATGGAGTATCTTATATTGCTTTAGCACCTGATCATGAAATAGTAAACGAATTAATTGATAAAAAATTACTAGATCAAGATACTATCATAAAAATTCAAAATATACAAAATCAAACACCCCGCCAAAGACAAGCTGCGCCAAAAGAAGGATATTTTTTAAATCTTCATGTAATCCATCCACTAAGTAAAGAAAAAATTCCTTTATGGGTAGCTAATTTTGTTTTAAGTGATTATGGTAGTGGGGCTGTTATGAGTGTGCCTGCTCATGATGAAAGAGATTATGAGTTTGCAAAAACTTATAATTTAGCTATAAAAAAAGTAATTTATAAAGATGAAAATGACGCACAATGCTACACTTTAAAAGAAGGTGTTTTAACCAATAGTGGCGAATTTGATCAATTAGAATGTGATGATGCTAGAGAAAAAATTAGTTTAAAAATTGAATCTTTGGGTATTGGTAAAAAGGTTACCAATTTTAAAATTCGTGATTGGGGTGTTTCTAGACAAAGATATTGGGGTGCTCCTATACCAATGATTAAGTGTAATTCTTGTGGCATAGTTCCTCAAAAAATAGAAAATTTACCTATTACCTTGCCTGAAGATGTGATTATAAATGGAGAGGGAAATCCACTTGATAAGCATGAAATATGGAAAGAGTGCATTTGTCCAAAATGTGGTAAAAAAGCACAAAAAGAAAGCGATACTTTAGATACTTTCTTTGAAAGTTCTTGGTATTTTGCGCGTTTTGCAAGTGATGATAAAACATGGCAAGAAAAAGCGGTAGATGAAAAAAGTGTTAATTATTGGATGAATGTTGATGAATATATTGGTGGGATTGAACATGCGATATTGCATTTACTCTATGCTAGATTTTTCCAAAAAGCACTTAGAGATTTGGGTTATTTAAAAGATGATGAGCCTTTTAATAGACTTTTAACCCAAGGAATGGTCACTAAAGATGGTGCTAAGATGAGTAAATCTAAGGGTAATGTAGTAGATCCTGATTATATTATAGAAAAATATGGAGCAGATAGTGCAAGATTGTTTATATTGTTTGCTGCACCACCTGCTAAAGAACTTGAATGGAACGATAGTGCGCTAGAGGGTGCGTTTAAATTTATCAATAGACTTTATGAAAAGGCTATGAGTTTAGAATGTGGAAAATTACAAGAAATTGATCATCAAAGTTTAAATAAAGAAGAAAAATATGCTAGATTAAAAGTATATGAAGCTTTGAAAAAATCTTTTGAAGTTTATGAAGAAAGTTTTGCCTTTAATACCTTAATAGCTGCATGTATGGAAGCTTTAAATGCCTTAAATGCTATAAATCATAAAGAAGTTTTAAAAGAAGCTTTTTATATTATTTTAAATATTTTAGAGCCTATTATCCCTCATGTTTGTTTTGAGCTTAGCGAGCATTTGTTTAAATGTGAAAATTTTAAAGTATTAAAAATAAAAGAAGAAGTTTTTGTAAAAGATAGTTTTAATATAGCTATTAGTGTTAATGGTAAAAAAAGAGCACAGATTGAAATAAATTCAGAGGCTAAAAAAGATGAGATTTTAGTTTTGGCTAAAGAAAATGTTGCAAAATGGCTAGAAGGAAAAACCATTGTAAAAGAAATTTATATTGATAAGAAATTGGTAAATTTGGTGGTTAAATGAAAAAATATTTAATATCTTTTTTTGCTTTTTTTATTATATCTTGTGGATATATCCCATCATCTCAAATGGCAAGTAGGGTTTTGGGTGAAAATGTATTTTTGAAAATCAATATTAGTAAACAAGATCCCGAAAATAGTGTTTATATAACAGATATTTTAAGAGAAGCTATGCTTAATAAGCTTGGCAGAAAAGTCACAGATGAGCATAATGCAGATAGTTCTATTATAGTTACGATGAAAAAGTTAGAATTTCATCCTATGGTGTATGATAGAAATGGTTATGTGGTTAATTATAAAGCAGAGCTTTACTTGGAATTTCTTATGCGTTATAAAAATGGTAAAGAAGAAGTTGTAAATACCAAGGGAAGTTATAATTTTGATATTAATCCAAATTCTATTATTAGCGATCAAGCTAGATTTGAAGCAATTAAAAATGCATCAAGTGAAGCTTTTGATGAATTTGTTTCTATCATAGCTATTAGGGGTTATAAATAAATGGCAAGTCATATCAATGAGATTGCAAAAGAAACATTGATAAAATTAAAAGAGCGTAAGTTGCATCCAACTCCTGAAAATTATAGTGAGGTATTTGAAGAATGCGCTAAAAAAGCGGGTGTGATGAGTTTTAATAAAGCAAGGATAGAAAAATATACTAATCTTTTAGATGATATTTATAAGCAAGAGCTAAAAGGAAAAAGCATTCGAACTATTGATGAGTTTTTGATGTTTTTAGTTTCTAGGCTTAATAGGCAAGTAAGTAGAAAATATGAAGATGTTTATGCTTTGCTTGATTTGATTGTACAACAGCTTAGTATTAGCAAAGATAAAAAAATCAAAGAACTAGCAAAAATTACTCAACACAGATTATCTCAAGCTATGGATTTAGAAACCATATATCTTTTAAGGGCTAAATGGAGAGAGCTTGAAAAATCTTATGAGGATTATGAGCTTTTAAAAAAATTAGAAGAATTTAATATTCGAGCGTTTTTGGATTTTCACACTTTAGTTGAAAAACTCATTGTTATGTTAAAGGAGAGATCTTATGAGAAGCAGGCTGAACTTTTACTAGCTTCTTTGGAGTCTTTGTTTGGAGTAAGTAAAGAGCTTGAGCAGTTTAAACAAAATTTAAAAGAAAATCCTAAATTAATTGCCAGGAAAGAATTTGCACATGAGTATTATTTAATGTTGCAAAAAAAAGAAGCAACAGATAAATATTATATACAAAAAAACCTTTCTTTTTTTAATCAACACTTAGAAAGCTTAAATGAAATGGTATCAAAGCTTTATGATAACAGCCAAGAAGATGTGAAATTTATTAATGCTTTAACTAAAGATGAAAATGGTAATGTTCAAATTAATTTTGATACACTAAAAGATAAACTTTTATATGCAAACGAGCAAATAGCGCAAATTAAAACTCAAATTCAAGCTACAAGTGACGATGAGCAAAGAGAGCAGTGGAGTCTTGCTCAAGAACTTAAAAAACTTGATGAAAACTATAAGCTTTATGCTGTTAATTATGCATTATGTTTTTTTAAAATTAATAATATAGAGCATGTTATTAATGTTTATGGTGTTGATAGTTTTAAGGCAATTAGTGGAAAGTTTAAAAAGATACTTAAAGATTTATGTAAAGATATGGGTGAAATTTGGATTTTAGATGAAAGTTCTTATTTGGTTATACTTCCAGGTAAAAATTTAGAAAGTGCTCAGATTTTTATAGAAAAAGCCTTAAAGCTTATAGATGATTATAAATTCATTTATAAAGAAGAAGTAGTTAAACTTATTTTATCATCTTCTTACATAGAAAAAAAAGAATTTCCAGATGGCGATATTTTAAAAGAATTAATCCAAAAAGCTTAGCATGAAATTTCAACAAATACTTTCACAAAAAACTATGTATGTGCAGAAAATTAGTAGATTTTTTATGTTTAGTATGTATGAGAAGTATAAAAAATTTATTCCAAAAACTAAAAATATCCAAATTATTGGCACTAATGGCAAAGGAAGTACGGGTAGATTTTTAGCGCTTTTACTTTTAGAGCAAGGATATAAAGTAGGTCATTATACAAGTCCACATATTTTTGAATTTAATGAAAGATTTTGGTTAAATGGCAAAATTGCAAGCAATGAACTTTTAGAAAAAGCGCATGAAAAACTAGAAAGTGTTTTTTTGGAAGATGTAAAAAAACTTAGTTATTTTGAATACGCTACTTTTTTAGCTTTTTTTATTTTTAAAGATTGTGATTATGTGATTTTAGAAGCCGGAGTAGGTGGGGAGTATGATGCGACAAGTGTTTTTGAAATAAATTTTAGTATTTTTACTAAAATAGGATTTGATCATCAAGATTTATTAGGTAAAAATTTAGAAGAAATAGCAAGAACAAAATTAAAAGCCATGAGTGCCAAAGCTTTAATTAATCATAAGCAAGAAGCAAAAGTATTAAATTTGGCTCAAAAAATAGCAAATTTAAAACAAGCTAGTTTAAGTATCAGTTTGCTAGAAAAAAATAATTTTATTTATCCTTATGTGCAAGAATATATTCAAAAGCACAATTTTGCAACTTTTTTAAAAGATAATCTTTTTTTAGCTTTAGAAGCTTTTTCTAAAATTTGTGTTAAAAATGAAAAAGAATTAATTCAAAGTATCAAAAATCTACCAAAACTTGATTTAAAAGGAAGGTGCGAGCAAATAAGTCAAAATATTTTTATTGATGTAGGACATAATGAAATGGCGGCTTTAGCTTTAGTTGAAATTTTCAAGGAAAAAAAAGTTCATTTAGTTTATAATTGCTTTTTAGATAAAGATTCTTATAAAATTTTAAAGGTTTTAAAACCTATAATAAAAATAGTTGAAATTTATGATTATGAAAGTAAAGATAGACCTTTGGCGGGTTCTGTTTTGCTAGAAAATTTAGAAAAATTAGATATTGTTTATCAAAAATTTGAACAAATAAAAAAAGATGAGTTATATTTAGTTTTTGGTTCTTTTGTATTGGTAGAAAAATTTTTAAGAGGCTATAATGAAAGATAAATTTACGCTAACTATTACAGATGTAAATGGTTCTAGACATTTTTTATTAAGTCAGATTATAAAAAAAGTAATAATTTATTTTACTACTTTTGTTTTTGTTGTTATAGTTTTAGGTGCTTTATATATTAATTATCTAGCAGATAAGCGTTCAGAGCTTTTAAAAGAACAAGAAATATTATCTTCAAAGAATACTAAATTGTTTTCTCAAAATGAGAGTATGCAAAAAAGTTTAGAAGAAAAAACAGCCTTATATGATGAACTCCAAACCCAACTTGCAGATATTGAGGATAATTTAGGCTTAAAACAAGATGAAAGTTTAGATATACCAGAAAGATTAGAAAAAGTCAAACTTACTAATGATCAAGCTTATTTATTTTTAACACAAATTCCAAATGGTCATGTGATAGAAGATAATGGAGTCACAGGTAATTTCGGATGGCGTCATCATCCTATATTAAATAAAAAAGAATTTCATCCAGGTATTGATTTAAGAGCAGCTTTAAAAACTCCTATTTATGCGCCTGCAAATGGAGTGGTTGAATACGCTGCATATAGCAATAATGGTTATGGTTACTCAGTGATTTTGATCCATAATTTTGGTTTTAAAACGGTTTATGCGCATATGACGCGTCAGGATGTTGTCAAAGCAGGGCAATTTGTAAAAAAAGGTGATTTGTTGGGTTATACGGGAAATACAGGTCTTTCTACGGGCCCGCATTTGCATTATGAGGTTAGATTTATTAATAAACTTTTAGATCCTAAGATTTTTATAGATTTAAACCGAAAAAACTATGAACAAATTTTTGAAAAAGAAAGGAGAGTGCCATGGCAATCTTTAATAAAGGCTCTATTGCTGCAGTATCCGAAACTACAGTCATTTCAAACGGAGCAAAAATAGAAGGAAAATTTTATTTTGATTCTATGCTTCATTTAGATGGAGAAATTACAGGAGTAATTAATTCTTCTAATGTGATAGTGATAGGTAAAAGTGGTGTTTTAAAAGGACAAGTTAAGGCAAGTAAAATAGTAATCAATGGAGTTTTTGAGGGAGAAATGCAAGTTGATTCTTTAGAAATTTTATCCGGCGGTGTACTTAATGGTAATATCATAGTTAAACAATTAAGTATTGAAAATGGTGGGAAATTTAACGGAAGTAGTAAAATAATTGAAAAAGAAGAAGAGCTTGCAACTATTGATGTGAGTATAGAAAATTCAGAAAATGCAAGCTAAATTATATGAATATTTATTAAGTAATAAAACTGAGTTAATAATTTGTGAGAATGATAAAGAAGCAGATGAATTAGCTCAAGTTTGCTTATTTTTAAAATTAAAAACTTTTATTTTACCTGATTTTAGAGCAGAATTTGGTAGCGATTTACGCTCTTTTTCTAAAGAACTTTTTGAAATTTGTAAAGTATTAAATGTTTATCATAAAGAAAATGAAAATAAAATTTTAATATCTCCCATAAAAACAATTTTGCAAAAATTACCAGGTAAAAAGCATCTAAAAAACATTATTCTTAAAAGAAATTCACTTCTTGCTTTAGAGAAATTTAAAGAAGAAATTTTACATAGTGGATATGAGTTTGTAGATATAGTTCAAGATAAGGGTGAAATTTCAATACGCGGGGATATTATAGATATTTTTGCGATTAATGAAGAACAACCTTTTAGAATTTTACTTTTTTCAGATGAGATAGAAAGTATAAGATATTTTGATATACATACACAAAAATCAATCCCTACTGAACTCTCCAATATAGAAATTTGTCCTTTTTTGAGTGCTTTTAGTCAAGAGCAATATGAAAATTTACAAGAAAAAATTCAAAATTTCCAAAGTCAAAGCATTATAAATGATGTTAATTCTTTAGGTTTTTGGTGTGTTGATGATTTTTGTGATTATTTAGATTTAAATTTTGTAAGCATAAAAAAATTTGATGTAAATGATTTTGAAGAAGATATTAGTAAAATCAATCAAAATATTTTACCTGAACCAAAATTTTATAAAGATTTGGTAAGTTCTTATAATTATGATTTTTTCACTTTTCACAAAGATAAAAAAATTACTATTTTGGCAAAAAATGAAGCTTTGTTTAAAGCTTTAAATTTACAAGAATTTTCAAATATTAAATTAAAAATATCCCAAGAAAGAATTAATTTAAGTACTCAAGATGAGCTTATCATATCTTTAAATAAAAAAGAAAAAAATAAAAGAGTTAGAAAAGCAAGTTTGGTAATAGATGAGCTTAGGGTTGGGGATTTTGTTGTGCATGAAGATTATGGTGTAGCTAAATTTTTAGGTCTTGAGATTATTGCAATAGCAGGAGCAAAAAAAGAATTTGTCGCTCTTGGGTATTTAAATAACGATAAGCTTTTATTGCCTGTTGAAAATTTATATATGATTGATAAATATATCGGTGCAAGTGGTGGCGTGCCTTTACTTGATAAGCTTGGAAAAGGAAGTTTTTTAAAAATCAAGGAAAGATTAAAAGAAAAATTATTTGCCATTGCTTCAAATATAGTTTCTTTAGCAGCGGCTAGAGCTTTGATAAAAGCAAAAGAATTAAAAATTTCTCAAGAATTACAAGATGAATTTATCAATAAGGCAGGATTTTTTTACACTAAAGATCAAAGTCAAGTTTGTCAAGAAATCACTCAAGATTTAAAAAGTATGCAGGTGATGGATAGGCTTTTAAGTGGCGATGTGGGTTTTGGTAAAACAGAAGTTGCTATGAACGCTATATTTACTTGTGTAAAAAGTGGTTATACGGCTTTATTTTTTGTGCCAACTACTTTGCTTTCAGCCCAGCATTTTAAAACCTTAAAACGAAGATTTGATTCTTTTGATATAGAGGTTTTTAAGCTAGATCGTTTTACTAGTGCTAAAGAAAAAAAACAAGTTTTAGCATTTTTAAAAGAAAATAAGCCTTGTGTAGTGGTTGGAACGCATTTTCTTTTAGGGGTTGAGTGTGAAAATTTGGGTTTAGTCGTGATAGATGAGGAGCATAAATTTGGTGTAAAACAAAAAGAAAAACTCAAAGAACTAAGTAAAAATTCACATATTCTATCTATGTCAGCAACGCCTATACCAAGAAGTTTAAATCAAGCTCTTAGCTCTTTAAAGTCATATAGTGTTTTACAAACTCCACCTGAGGATCGTTTGGATGTGCGTACATTTGTTAGAGAAAGTAATGACGCTTTGATTAAAGAAGCTATTTCAAGAGAATTAAGAAGGGCAGGACAGATTTTTTATATACACAATCATATAGCAAGTATTGATGGGTGTAAAAAATATCTTTTAGATTTGTTTCCAAATCTAAAAATTTTAATCTTGCATTCTAAAATTGATGCAAAAACTACTGAAGAAGAAATGATTAAATTTGAAAATAAAGAATATGACTTATTGCTTTGTACTTCTATAGTTGAAAGTGGTATTGATTTAGCAAATGCAAATACTATTATAGTAGAAAATTCAGATCGCTTTGGTATGGCTGATTTGCACCAACTTAGAGGAAGAGTAGGGCGTAGTGCTAAGCAAGGATATTGTTATTTTTTGATTGAAGATAAGGAAAAAATCACAAAAGATTCTTTAAAAAGACTTATGAGTTTAGAGAGCAATTCTTATTTAGGCTCAGGAAGCGTGCTTGCTTACCATGATTTAGAAATTCGTGGGGGTGGAAATTTATTAGGTGTGGATCAAAGTGGACATATAGAACAAATTGGTTATAGTTTGTATCTTAAAATGTTAGAAGATGAAATTAATAAGCTAAGTAAAAAAGAAGAAATTAAAGAGAAAAAAATAGATCTAAAGCTTAATATCAATGCTTTTTTAAATAGTGAGTATATTAGTGAAGATCGTTTGAGATTAGAACTTTACAGAAGACTTAGTAAGTGTATGAGTGCTAATGAAGTTTATGAGATAGAAAGTGAGATGAATGATCGTTTTGGAAGGCCTGATATCTTCACAAAGCAGTTTTTGGATTTAATTATCATAAAAATTTTAGCTAGCAAACATTATAAATTAGTGAGCAATTATGAACAAAATATTTGTTTTGTAAAAGATGATGAGAGCAAAGAAGTCATTAAAGCAAAAAGTAAAGACGATGATGATGTAATTGAGGCTATTTTGATGCATTTAAGAAAGAGTGAAAAAGCATGAGTGGATATGAAATTTTTAAAGCTTTAGTTAATGCAAATATTGTTTATAAAGATTTTGAATGGCTAGAAAATAATACTTTAAGTGAGTTTGAAATTTTAATTTCTGTAGTTTTAACTCAAAATACAAACTGGAAAAATGTATTGAAAGCTTTGATAAATTTAAAACAAGCAAATATTACCAAGATAGAAGATTTATCAAATTTAAACACTCAAGATTTAGCGTTTTTAATAAAGCCAAGTGGATTTTATAATACTAAGGCAAAATATATTAAAAATTTTACTCAAAAATATTTTCAATACTTTAATTCTTTTGAGCTTTTTAAAGAAGAAGTTGATAGAGAATGGCTTTTGGATATTAAGGGTTTTGGTCAAGAAAGTGCTGATGGAATTTTAAATTATATATGCAAAAAAGAAGTTTTAGTAGTTGATGCTTATAGTGCAAAAATAGCTAATTATTTAGGCTATGAGTGTCAAAGTTATGATGAGTTGGCAGATTTTTTAAAAAAAGACATAGCTAAAAATCAACAAGAATTGTGTGTTTTATTAAAAAAAGAATGTAAATTATATGAGCTTTATCAAATTTTTCATGCTTTGATTGTTTCTTTTTGTAAAACACATTTTCAAGGTAAAAAACTTTCAGAGGATGGTGTGCTTATTCTAGATCCTTTAAAATTTTAAATTTATTTTTTATTTAAAAAGTTATTTTTTTTACGATTAAAGTGCTATAATGTATTTAACTTCATAAAAAGGAGAAGTAATGAATACAAGTATAGTTGGAAAGCAATTTGAGCTAACTGAGTCTATAAAAGAGTATGTGGAAAAAAGCTTTGATGCTTTAAGTAAATATGGCTTAGATGTGATTTCTGCGCGTTGTGTTATAAGTGCTGATGAAAGGCATGGAAAGAAAGGATTTTGGGCTGAATTTAGCATTAATCTAGCCGGTATTAATACAGTGGTTGTAAAGCAAAAAGATAAAGACTTATATGCTGCTATAGATTTAGCTACTGATAGAATTTCTAAGGTTTTAAGAAGATTGCATGATAAAAATATTACCCATAAACATCAAGATGAGATAAAAGAAAATTTAGTATTACCGAGCTTGATTGAGGAAGATGAGATAGTTCCAACAGAACTTGAGCTATATAAGCCTTTGGAAATTGAAGAAGCATTGGAAAAATTAAAAGCAAGTAAAGATATATTTTTAGTTTTTAATGACATAGATGCAAAAATGAGGGTGTTATATAAGAAAAAAGATGGTAAATTTGGTTTATTTTAATAAAAATCTAGCCTTTTTTAAAGGCTAGATTTATTAGAAGAGTTTGTTAAAAATTTTATCTATTGCTTGATCTACTTTTTTACCTGTATTTTTAGCACCATCACTAGCATTTCCGCCTATTGTATTAACAATAGAATTTACAACACTTTTTGTATCAAGACTTACTTTAGGATCTTGTGTTGTTCCTTTTATAACACCTTTGAAGTTTGCTCTATCAATGACGATATTAAAAGGAATGTTTAATTTGGTACTTTTTGTATCAACCTTACCTTTGCTAATATTTATATTGCTTCTATCAGCCACTAGGTTTAAATTTAAATCTATAAGATTTTTGTTGATATTTATTTTGGCTTCACCGTTGCGATATACATCTTGAGTGATATCTTTTTGTAAAAGTAACATTAAAGCACCTGTGATAAGATTTTTCTTAAGTTGCCCATCGGCTAAATTCATTAGCACTACACCACTTTCTTTTAAAAGATTATAATCAATGCTTAAATTTGATTTTGCTTGGTAATAATCAGGCAAATCTAAGCTTTGAGTTAAATTTGAAAGATCGGTATTTTGCATTTTAGCGTTAAAAATATTATTTTTTAAAGTGGCATTTAATGAGCCGTTAAATATATTTTTACTATTAATACTTGCATCTATTAAAGCGTTTTTAAAATCAAATTTTCCTTCAAAATCAGCCTTGCCTTTTAAGTTTCTATCAACTAAAAATCCTAGCTTAGAAAAATCTTGCAATGATATATTATAAGTGCTTACTAGAGCCATTTGATTAAGATCAAATTTACCTTTTAATGAATTAATATTTGCAAATGAACTTAGAGCTTTAGCGTTAAAATCAATGATTGATTTAGAAATTTTTCCATCAAGATTGATTTTTGCTGAAGTATTCTTTGGAAATTTTTTCTCTAAAAGCTTGGATAATTCTACTTCATTAAAAGAAGAATTAATATTTGCTTTAAAATCACCATTAATATTGTTAAAATCAAGTGACTTTAAGTCAATATCTGCATTTACATCACCAAATACTAAAACTTTTTTTCCTATCAAAGGAAAAAGTTGTTCTAGTTTTATATTATCAATCTTTGCTTGTAAACTTTTTCCATTGGATTTTGCATTGATAAGCCCTTGCATGATTTTAATATTTGCATCAAGATTTTGAATTTGATTTGACTTAAGATCAACTTTGGCATCTAAATTTAAAGGTCCATTGAGATCTTGTTTGGTTAAAGGTTTTAATTTGTTAAGATTATCTATAAAAGCACTAATTTGTACGTTTAAATCTTTGTTTGTAAGGTTATATGAACCTTTTAGTTGAGGTATTTTTGCTATGTTTGAATCAAGTAAAGCTTCATAATCAATCAAAGAATTTTTCGCATTTGCTTTAGCTTGTAAGTTAAAATTTGTTTTTGGAAAATCAAGATTGCTTAGTTTTTTAAATTCCATAACATTTATATTTGCATTGTTTAACCTAGTGTTTAGATTGAAATTTTTAAAATCAAGCCCTTGTGCTTTTAAATCTAAAACTAATTTAGAATTAATAAAAGCAGGTATGGATATGGTTTTTAAAAGTTCTGCTACTTCTATATTAGTTGTATTGATATTAAGATTATTATTTTCTAAAACAGCTTTTAAGCTACCACCAAATCCAAGTAAGTTAGCATCTAATTTTTGCAATTGATTGTTTGCAAAAAGTAAATTACCTTGAATTTGACTTTTACCTTGGAGTTTCATTTTGGCTAGAGATGAAAATTGATTAAAATCATCTATTTTGATATCAAAATCACTAGTTAAGCTTTGTTTTGCTATATCATAAATACTTTTTTGTGTATAAAGTTTGAAGAAGTTACTTAAAATTTCACTTTTAGAAATAACTTCATTGTTTTGGATTAAAGATCTTATTTCACCTTTTATATAGCTTTGTTTTGGTAAGCTTAGATTAAAATCTTTTTCAATTAGAGTATTGTTGATAGAACTTGTGTAAAAATTAATCAAAGCATTACCATTTGGTTTTAAATCTTTAGCTTGTATATCGCTTATAATACTAATTTTTCCTTGAGCATATCTTGGTAGATTAGCAAAATCTAAAATTTGAGCCAAATCTATATTTTTGCCAATAAATTCAAGATTTATAGGAGAAAAATCAACAATTTTTGCATCTAAGCTAAGATTAGAATCAAACAAAAATCCATTACCTTTTACTAAAAAATCACTACTTTTACCTACAGCACTACCTTTAAATGTAAAATCTTTATCACTTTTTAAGCCAAGATTTTGAATATAGTTTTGTTTAAGTCCTAAAAGATAGTTTAAATCAAATCCTAGTCTTAAAGGTGATATGCCACCTTCTATGTTAGCAAAAAATTTATCATCAATATTTGCTTTAATGTCAAGTTGTGAAAAACTAATTTTAAAATTTTCAAATTTAACATTCATACCGCTTTTTTGAGCAATAATCGTTTCGATTCTTGGCTTTAAAAAAGCATTACCCATGCTTGTAAATAATAATGTATATATAGCTAGAAATGCTATACACACTACACCTAAAAGAATGTAAAGAATTTTTTTCATGAGAAACCTTTATAATGATATATCATATAAATTTAGTGATATAGACTAAACTTATATGATATATTTTACTTAATTTATTGACAATTAACTTTCTTTAATGTATAATTCTATCACTCAAAAACAAAGAGTGCTAAAAATGGCACATTTTAGAAAGGATAAAAAATGAATTTTCAACCTCTAGGAAAGCGTATTTTAGTAAAACGCTTAGAAGAAATGAAAACTACTGCTTCTGGGATTATTATACCAGATAATGCTAAAGAAAAACCATTAAATGGTGAAGTTGTTGCAGTAAGCAAAGAAATAGAAGATATTAAGGTAAATGATAAAGTAATGTTTGCAAAATACGGTGGAACTGAAATTAAACTTGATAATGAAGAGTATTTAGTTCTTAATGTTGAAGATGTTTTAGGGATTATTAAATAAAAAAGGATAAAAAATGGCAAAAGAAATATTTTTTTCAGATGAAGCAAGAAATAAACTTTATGAAGGTGTTAAAAAACTTAATGATGCTGTAAAAGTCACTATGGGGCCACGCGGTCGTAATGTATTAATCCAAAAAAGTTTTGGTGCTCCAACTATCACAAAAGATGGTGTGAGTGTAGCTAAAGAAGTGGAATTAAAAGATTCTTTAGAAAATATGGGTGCTTCTTTAGTTAGAGAAGTAGCTAGTAAAACAGCTGATCAAGCAGGCGATGGAACAACAACAGCAACAGTTTTAGCGCATGCTATTTTTAAAGAAGGTTTGAGAAATATTACAGCAGGTGCTAATCCTATCGAAGTTAAAAGAGGTATGGATAAAGCTTGCGAAGCTATAGTAGCTGAACTTAAAAAACTTTCTCGTGAAGTTAAAGATAAAAAAGAAATAGCTCAAGTTGCGACAATTTCTGCAAATTCAGACGAGAAAATCGGAAATTTAATCGCTGATGCTATGGAAAAAGTTGGAAAAGATGGTGTTATCACTGTTGAAGAAGCAAAATCAATCAATGATGAATTAAATGTAGTTGAAGGTATGCAATTTGATAGAGGTTATTTAAGCCCATATTTCATTACAAATACTGAAAAAATGACAGCTGAATTGCAAAATCCTTTTATTTTGTTATTTGATAAAAAAATTGCCAACTTAAAAGATTTATTACCAATTTTAGAACAAATTCAAAAAACAGGAAAACCACTTTTAATTATAGCTGAAGATATTGAAGGCGAAGCTTTGGCAACTTTAGTTGTAAATAAATTAAGAGGTGTTTTAAATATTTCAGCAGTTAAAGCTCCTGGTTTTGGCGATAGAAGAAAAGCTATGCTTGAAGATATTGCTATTTTAACAGGTGGTGAAGTGATTTCTGAAGAGCTTGGAAGAACTTTAGAAAGTGCTAGTATTCAAGATTTAGGTCAAGCTTCAAGCGTGATTATTGATAAAGACAATACAACTATTGTAAATGGTGCAGGTGAAAAAGCAAATATTGATGCAAGAATTAACCAAATCAAAGCTCAAATTGCTGAAACAAGTTCAGATTATGATAGAGAAAAATTACAAGAAAGATTAGCTAAATTAAGCGGCGGTGTAGCGGTGATTAAAGTTGGTGCGGCTACTGAAACTGAAATGAAAGAGAAAAAAGATAGAGTTGATGATGCATTAAGTGCTACAAAAGCTGCAGTTGAAGAAGGTATAGTAATAGGTGGTGGCGCTGCATTAATCAAAGCAAAATCAAAAATCAGCTTGAATTTGCAAGGCGATGAGGCTATTGGTGCAGCTATTGTAGAAAGAGCATTAAGAGCACCTTTAAGACAAATTGCTGAAAATGCTGGATTTGATGCTGGTGTAGTTGTAAATACAGTAGAAAATAGTAAAGAAGAAAATACTGGTTTTGACGCTGCAAAAGGTGAATATGTAAATATGCTTGAAAGCGGTATTATCGATCCTGTTAAAGTAGAAAGAGTAGCCTTACTTAATGCGGTATCGGTAGCTAGCATGCTTTTAACAACTGAAGCTACAATTAGCGAAATTAAAGAAGACAAACCTGCTATGCCTGATATGAGTGGCATGGGTGGTATGGGAGGCATGGGTGGTATGATGTAACCCATTCTTAATTTTTTAAAAGCAAGGATTTTCCTTGCTTTATTTGTATTATCTCTGAGGTTAAAATGCTTATTCAACCAAAACCTATTACAAGAAAGTATGAAGATATAATTAGAAATATAAATGAAGGTTTTTATCAAATTCCAAAATTTCAAAGAGATTTTGTATGGAAAAAAGAGCAAGTTGCTAAATTAATTGATAGCTTAATCAAGGGATTTCCTATAGGAAGTTTTATTTTGTGGAAAACCAAAGAAAGGTTAAGATCATTAAAAAAAATTGGTAATTATTTTCTAAATGATATAAAAGAAGGTGATTTTGTTTTATATGTTTTAGATGGCCAACAAAGAATGACTTCGTTATATCTTGCCATAAATGGCGTTCAAATAGAAAAAGAAGATTACAAAGAACTCTATATTAATTTAGATAAACTTGAAACAAATGAAGAAATTTGCAGTATAGAAAAAGGCAAGGGAAATTATATAAGTTTTTATGATTTAATGAATGCTTCTATTGTGGATTTGGTAAATAATTTTAATAAAGACTTAGATAAAATACATAAAATAGAAAAAATAAGAGATTGGATAAAATCGTATGAATTTTCAACTATAGAGATTGATGATACTTCTATAGAAAGAATAACTGAAATTTTTACAAGAATTAATACAACGGGAAAAGATTTAACATTATTTGAAATAATGAATGCTAAAGTCTATGATGAAAATAAAAAATTTGATTTAGAAGATAGTTATAATAATCTCATAAGAGAATTAGAAATTAGTGCATATGAAACAATAGCCGAAAATAAAACTATTATTTTGCAATTATTATCTTTAAATTTAATAAAAAATTCTAAAACAAGTGCAATTTTATCTATAAATAAAAATCAATTTATAGATGAATGGGATAATACAATTAAGGCATTAAAATTAGCGATTGATAAAATAAGAGATTATTTTAAAATAGAAGTATCAAAACTTTTGCCTTATTATGTTTTAATAGTTCCAATTGCTTATTTTTATAGAATTAATGATTTTAAACCTCCAACTAATACTCAATTAAAACAAATTGAAAGATATTTTTTTAGATGTGCAATCAGTTGGAGGTTTTCTTCTTCTGTTGAAAGTAAATTAAATTCTGATATAAAAATAATTGAAAATATCAAAAACAATATAAATGTAAATTTTGATAAAGAATTACCATTGCAAAACAAACAAAAAGATTATTTTATTGAACTTTTAAAAGAAGATTTTTCATCATCAAATGCTTTTGATAAAGCAGTTCTTTGTATATTAGCTTATAATGAACCTAAAAAATTTAGCGACAATTCAAAAGTAAGATTAGATAATTCTTATCTCAGTATAGCTTCTTCTAAAAATTATCATCATTTTTTTCCAAAAGCATATTTGAAAAGAATAAACAATACCGATAATGCAAATGCATTAGCTAACATAACGCTAGTGGATGATTATTTAAATAAAAGAATTATAAGGGATAGAAATCCTCAAGAGTATATAAAATATTTTGAAAAAGAAAATAGTAATATCGATGAGGCATTAAAATCTCATTTTATTATACACGATGATTTTGTAGACTATAATTTGTTTTTAGACAAAAGAGCTAATGTGTTAGCTGAAGAAATTTTAAAAAGAATTTAATTGCAAAAGGTATCATAAAGTGAAAAATTTACAAGAAGAGCAATTTTCTAACTCAAAATATATTAAGCCTAAAAGATATACTTATATAGGTAAAGATAACAAAAAATACACTTGGGATTTTATAGAAGCATTAGATAGCGTTTCTGTTTTTTTATATCATACTCAAAAAGATTCTTTTGTTTTTGTAAAGCAATTTAGAATTCCTTTATGGGATTATCAAAAACGTAATAATTTGTATTTAGATGAGATAGGATTTAGTATAGAACTTTGTTCAGGGCTTGTTGATAAAGATTTGAGTTTGGAAGAAATAGCTAAAGAAGAATGTATTGAAGAACTAGGTTATGCTCCTAAGGTTGTAGAAAAAATAGGAGAATTTTATACAGGTTTTGGTTCAGGTGTTAGTAGACAATTTTTATTTTTTGCTGAAATTAATGAAGATGATAAAATTGGTAATGGTGGTGGAATTGAGGGGGAAGATATCCAAGCAGTATGGATAAAAAGAAAAGATTTTGAAAAGTTTTCTAAAGAAAATCCTATAAAAACTCCTTTACTTGAGTATGCGTATTTATGGTTTAAGGGTAAGAATTAATCTTACCTCTTTTTATTTTTCCTCTTTATTTTCAATATTTAGATCTTTTTCATCAAGCATTTCTTTAAAGATTCCAAATAAATCTTCAGAAGCCTTTTCAGCATTAGAGCATTTATCTAAAATTTGATTTTGTACTAGTTTATCACTTGTATCTTCATTATGTGCTAAAGCAACGGCTTGGTTCATATTTTCATGTACTTTTTGATGTGGTAAATTTAACTTACCAAAAGTTCTTCCGCCAGAAAATCTTTCCTTGCCAATACCAGCAATCCATTTTGCAAGTCTGCAACTTAAATGATCAGATAAAGTTTTTCCTGAAGCATGAATAATTTCATTATATCCATTTAATTTAAATGCAATATGATCTAGTTTTGCTAGTGATATGAATATTTCAGAGGTAATGCTTTTAGCGTGAGAACTAGTTGAATTTGCATTAGAAATTAATTGAGCAAAATTACTAGAGAATTTTACTATATGCTCATTAGATTCTAATGATACTTTTTCTACTTGTTCACTTTGTCCATACATCTCATCAGCATTTTGTTTTAATAGGTTAATATTTAATTCTACTTCAGAAGTTGCTTTTTGTGTTTTTTCAGCAAGTTTTCTTACTTCATCAGCAACAACAGCAAAGCCTCTGCCGTGTTCTCCTGCTCTAGCAGCTTCGATTGCGGCATTTAGTGCTAAAAGATTGGTTTGATCGGATACATCTTTGATTAAGTTAATAACATTAGTGATCTCATCAACGCTGCGGTGTAAATTTCCCGCTGTATCTCTTGAGCGATTAGCTGATTCTATAATGCTTTGAAGTGAAGATATGATAGAGTGAGTTATTGAATTTAACTCTTGCATATCTTTTAAAGAGGAATCAGAATATTGAGAAATCATTTCCGCTTTATTAACATTTTCCTGCATATCACTTTGAACATTTGCAATACCTTTTAAAACACCATTTAATAGCATTTCTAAAAGATTTGTTTCAAGTTCAGTTTTTCCGCAATTTCCTTGAAGTTGTTTTTCATAATTTTTAATTAATTCTTGTTTTTCTGAAAGAAGTCTTTTGTTTTCTTCTTCTAGTTCTTTGATTTTATTTTGTAAATTTTCAAAGTCTTGTGATAATTGACTTTTTTTTCCAAACATATTTAATCCTTAAAAGTTAAAAAAATTGGTAGAAATTATTTTTTATAATTTGATAAATAAGTATTTAATTCATCCTTTAATTTTAACTTTTCTTTCTTTAGATTTGCTATTTCTAAGCTATCTAGATGAATTCTACCTTCTTCTGCATCTTTGATTTTGTGATCAAGTTTGTTGTGCTCTTCAAACAACTTATCAAAATGCATATCCTTGCCTTTTAACTCGGTGATTAAATCCCTAAATTCATGTAGCATGTAAGCCTCCTTTTTTGAAATTTTATTGTTATTGATTATAGCTTAAATAAGTTAAATGTATTTTAACTCGTCAGGTTTTTGTTTATTTTTAATAATCTTTTTAGCTATTTTTATACTATCTGCTGTACCAACGATTAACAATTTTGCACCAGTGCCTATTAAAGTGTCTCCTCTTGGCATAGGAGTAAATTTTTTATTTTCCAAAATTCCTACTATGCTAACATTTGCCATATCTCTTAAATGGATTTCTTTTAGTCTTTTAAATCTCACCCATGACTCGTCAGGAATTTTAACCTCTTCTAAATCAATAGGGCTATTTTTTTTGTAAAGATAATTTTCTAATAAATTTTCCATATCAGGTCTTGCTGACATAGCACTAAGTCTTTGTGCGACCAATTTTGTAGCAGAAACTATGGAATTTGCTCCAAGTTTTTTTAGTTTTTCAGTTTCGTCTTCATTGCTTGAGCTAGCTAGTATAAAATAAGGATTGATTCTTTGTAATTCTTTTTCAAACAATCTCACTGAAGCAATGATGGCTATATTATCTGCTATGTTATTGCTAAGAGTAATTACACCTTTTGCGCTAGAAAGATTGGTCTTTAAAAAGGCTATATTTGTATGTGGAGCACTTTCTATATAATAAGGATAATTGTATTTTTCAGCTATCTCGCTAAAATTTTCTATTTCATCAACAACAACAAAAGGAATGTGATTTTCTTTGAATTGCTGTGCTAGTTCTATGGTAAAATCATTGTGATAGCATATTACAAAATGATTTTTTAATCTTGCAACTTTATGAAGCATTCTTCTCTCCTTGATTATTTTAGACAAGATTCCTTTTTTTACTATTTCTATCACTAAACCCATGCAAAAAGTAAATATTGTAAAAGTTAATAATACATATATAACGGTAAAAATTCTACCCGCTGTTGGTATGGGATTGACTTCAGTGTAGCCTAAAGTGGTAAATGTCATACCAGCTTGGTAAATAGCATCATTGAGATTATAATTACTTGTAAGCATATAACCAAAAGCTCCAATTAGTGTCATTATTACGACAGCAATAAGAGGGATTCTTAAAAATCTAAGCTGCTCGTAAAGCTCGTCATTGAGGTTGATTGAAGGTTTTGGAGAGGGGGACCAATTGAGGAATTTTTGTAGCTTTTTCAAAAAAGACATAATAATTCCTCGTTTATATTAAGGATTATTTGCTACTCTGTTTTTTAAGTGTTCTTAAAGTTGAAGCAGCAACTCTAACTTTTCTAGTAGTTCCATCTTCTAAAGTAATACGAACTGTTCTTAAATTTGGCAAAAAGCGTCTTTTAGTTTTGTTGTTAGCATGGCTAACATTGTTACCTACCATAGGTCCTTTTCCTGTAATTTGGCAAATTCTTGACATAAATTTTTCCTTATGAAATAAAAATAATTTTTAGCATTATATCTAAAGCAAGCTTAAAAAAATCAAATATTATTAAAAATACATAAAGAAAATTTGATAATAAGTATGATAAAATTATTTTTTATTTTATTGGAGATATATAATGTATGTAGCGCCAAGTTTATTGTCTGCAAATTTTTTAAACTTAGAAAATGAGATTAAAGAAGTATCTCAAGCGGGAGCTGATTTGTTGCACATTGATGTGATGGATGGACATTTTGTGCCAAATCTTACTTTTGGTCCTTGTGTGATTGAAAATATTTCAAAAATTACTTCAGTACCTTTAGATGTGCATTTAATGGTGCATAATGTTAGTAGTTTTGTAGATTTATTTATACCTATAAAACCAAAATTTATTAGTTTTCATTTAGAAGCTGAAAACCATCCTATTAGGGTGTGCGAGTATATAAGAAAAAACGGCATTCATCCTGCTATTGTATCAAATCCACATACTCCAGTTTCAAGCATAGAACATATTTTAGAATTTGTAGATATGGTGCTTTTAATGAGTGTTAATCCAGGCTTTGGCGGGCAAAGTTTTTTACCTTTGGTGTATAATAAAATTCGCCAGTTGAGAGAAATGATAGATAGGAAAAATCTTAAAGTTTTTATAGAGGTTGATGGTGGGGTAAATGGCTTAAATGCACCTGATTTGGATGAAGCAGGAGCTGATATTTTGGTCGCTGGTAGTTATATTTTTTCTTCGCAAGATAAAAAAACAGCAATTAATTCTTTAAAGCTTGAATTTTGAGCCAACAACAAATCGATGATTTAATCATCAAGCTAAGCAAAGAAAACAAACCTTTTCCTTGGGTTTTAAAAGAACTTGCAAAAATAGAAGAATTAAACCACTATGATTTTGATTTATATATTTTTGAGCTTTTAGGACTAGGGGTAGAGCTTAATGCACAAAATTGTTTGTGTTTAAAAAGTAAAAATAAAAAAATAAAAGATGAGATATTTTGTGTTGTAGATATTGAAAGTACCGGCGGGATAAAAAGTGGTCAAATTTTAGAAATAGGTGCTGTAAAAATTCAAAATTATAAAGAAATTGATAGATTTGAGAGTTTTGTAAAAGTAGAAAGCATACCTGAAAATATTACAGAATTAACTGGGATTAGTTTAGATATGGTAGAAAATGCTCCTTCTTTGAAAGCTGTGTTAAATGATTTTAAGTTATTTTTAAAAGATAGCATTTTTGTAGCACACAATGTGCGTTTTGATTATCATTTTATATCTAAAGCTATGTATGAAAATGATTTTGGAGTGCTTTTAAATAGAAGATTATGTACTATTGATTTAGCTAAAAAATGCATTGAAAGTCCCAAATACGGCCTTGATGCTCTAAAAGAGTTTTTGTGTATTGAAAGTAAGCATCATAGAGCCTTAAGTGATGCTTTGGCTGCAAGTGAAATTTTAAAATACTGTCTTAAAAAAATTCCTTTTTACATTAAAACTACTGAAGAATTGTTACATTTTAGCAAGCAAGCTAAAAATCAAACAAAAAAATAAACTTTGTTTTGTATTTATTGCTATACTTCTTTTGCATAAATGACGGGAGCTTGTGATACAGGCTGAGAGTAAGCTAAAAGCTTAGACCGCACCAGAACTAGGTAATGCTAGCGTTGGGATAATTTATCAACTACTCACATACCCTTCATTTATCCAAATTTATTTCAAGGATAAATTCAAATGAAAACTCAAATGTCTTATGCAAAAGAAGGAATTTTCACAAAGCAAATGCAAATTGTTGCACAAAAAGAACAAGTAAGTGAAGGTTTTTTACTTGAAAATATAGCATGTGGAAAAATCATCATTCCTGCAAATATCAACCATAAAGCATTAGATCCAAATGGTATTGGCTATGGACTTAAAACAAAGGTAAATGTGAATTTAGGTGTTTCAAATGATTGTGTAGATTATAGTGAAGAGATGAAAAAGGTAGAATTGGCTCACAAATTTAATATAGAAGCTATTATGGATCTTAGTAATTATGGTAAAACCAGTCGTTTTAGAGATGAGCTAATTGCTACTTCAAAAGCTATGATAGGTACTGTGCCTGTTTATGATGCGGTAGGTTTTTTAGAAAAAGATTTAAAAGATATTAAAGCAAAAGATTTTTTAGATGTAGTATATCATCATGCTAAAAGTGGAGTGGATTTTATGACAATTCACGCAGGGATAAATTCTCGTGCTGCTAGGGTTTTTAAAGAGTGTGATAGGATTACTAATATAGTTTCAAGAGGAGGTTCGGTTCTTTATGCTTGGATGCAAATGAATGATGCTGAAAATCCATTCTATGAATATTATGATGATTTGCTTGCTATATGTAAGGAATTTGATGTGACACTTTCTTTGGGTGATGCACTAAGACCTGGTTGTACTCATGATGCAAGTGATGGAGCTCAAATTGCTGAACTTATAGAACTTTCATTGCTAACCAAAAGAGCATGGGCTCAAGATGTGCAAGTGATGATAGAAGGACCTGGTCATATGGCTATTAACGAAATAGAAGCTAATATGCAACTTGAAAAAAGAATTTGCAATGGAGCTCCATTTTATGTTTTAGGACCATTAGTTACTGATATAGGTGCAGGATATGATCATATAAGTGGAGCAATTGGTGGAGCAGTTGCAGCAGCAGCTGGTGCTGATATACTTTGTTATGTAACTCCTGCTGAACATTTAAGACTTCCAAATTTAGAAGATGTAAGAGATGGTATAGTAGCAACTAAAATAGCAGCTCATGCAGGAGATATAGCCAAGCTTCCCAAAGAAAGAAAAATAGATGATGAAATGAGTAAAGCAAGACAAGATATTGATTGGGAAAAAATGTTTAAATTAGCAATTGATGGAGAAAAGGCTAAGAAAATGTTTAATGAAAGAAAACCTGAAGAGCTTAATTCTTGCTCAATGTGTGGAAAAATGTGTGCTATGAACACTATGAATAAAATTTTAAAAGGTGAGGATGTAAGTTTGATAAAAGAATAAACCCTCAATTATGAGGGTTTATTTTGATTAATCTATTACTTTATAATTATAAGGTTTTAGATTTTTATCATCTTCAAGAAGTTTTGCTGGTGGATTACCATTTACTTCTTGGTGTTTATAGTAGCGATCACCTGCTTTATTACCATTTAGATCTACTTTATAGTGAATTTCACCTGGATTTAATTTTTGAATATCTTCAAAACCTAAATTTGAAGTTTTGAAATCTTTAATGCCATTTTTGGCCGCAATTTCTGCTAGCTTAGTTTGTCCTTGTCTTGACATATCAACTGATTGTAAAAGCATTCTTGAAGCTTCTCTAGGATTGTGGAAACCTGTTGAGTTTTCAGCACCTACAAAGTCTGCTCTAATTTGAGATTTTCTATGTAGTTCTAATACTTCTTTTAATTCAGCCGAAATTTTAGCATCATCTGCTTTGCCATCAGTTTGAAATTTAGGCATTTTTCCAAGTTCTGCACGAATAGTTTCTACATCTTTAATCAAGCTTACTAAAGAATATTCAGCTGTTCTTAAATCATGAGCTACTGAATTTTGAATATCTTTTACTTGTTTAGCTAGATAGCTTTCGCTTTGAGTGTGACAAGTTTTACAAGCTGAGTTAATATCAACTAAAGGTGAAGTAATATTGTGGTTAGTAACTTTTTTTGCACCTTTTCTAATATAAGGCATATGACAATCTGCACAACTTACACCATTTGCAGCATGTACTCCACCACTATAAAGTTCGCTTTCTGGGTGTTGAATTTTAATCATTGGTGCTTTTGTGATTTTATGAACCCAATCACTTGGAAAATTTTCTCTATTTTTTTCATAATAATCATCAATCATTTCTATTCTAAATGGCTCGCCTTTTTTCCACTCACTCCATGGAAATGCTAGCTCTATACCATCAACTTCGATTTCAACTGGCTTGTTACCATCTCTCCAAGAATCAAACTCATCGTAAGTTTTTTGAGTGCCATTCCACCATTTTTTAGAACTATCATTAGCAATACTTTCGCCTATAGTTTTCACTTTAGTGCCTGTTGGTTTGAAGTAGTATTCAACATGACATTGAGAGCATACTAAAGTTCTCATTTCGCTTCTTGAAGCTTTAATGCCTTGTTTTTCGTCTGCTTCATAACCTCTTGAAATTAATGCTTTAATTAAAGCTGGTCTTGTAAGTCTTAAACTCATATCTGTTGGGTTGTGGCAATCTGCGCATGTTACACCCATTCTTTTTCCACCATGAGGTCCGCTGTGTTCAGGTGAGTTTTCTTTAGCTCCATTTACAGCTGGGATAGTTTTAACCATAGTCCAATATTTTGCAGAGTTAAATGCTACCCAATCGCCTTTTGCAGTGTTGTTTAAAAGCCATGGAGTCCATCCGCTATGGCAGTTCATACAAGCTGTTGGTTGACCGCCAAATCCTGTAAAACCATGTGCATTTAAGAAATCTTTATTATTTCTAGCTGTATCCATTTGATCTACTTGAACCCAAAAGTGTCCTCTTTCTTCATTTGCATCAATGCTAAATGGATAACCTGCCCAAAGAACAGTTAGTTGTGGATAGCGAATAAGCTTTGAATAAGCTAAATTTCCACCAAATTCTGTTGCATTAGGTGTTTGTTTTTCTACTGCTGTGTGCATGTCTAAATAATCAGGAAAGTTCTTTCCCCAGTAATCAAAAGTAGGATTTTCATCACCAAGTTTTACAATTTCTTGTGAAATGATCCCGCCTACTGAATCATTTGTTTTAGCTGTAATGTCCTGATTAAGCCATAATACACCTGCAATAGCTACTATAGTAGCACTTATAGCACTATATAAAATGCCTTTGTTATTCATTAAATACTCCTTTCATTTAAAATCCTCTCTTGTGACCAACACCTTGGTGGCAAGATACACAACTTAAAGCATTATCTTTATGTGGATCTAGGGTAGGGTTGATAGTGTTACTCGCAATTTCTTTGTGACATTCTATACAGTTATTTTGGACTATTTCTTTACTTTTTGCATTTGCACTCAAATGTGTAGGTAAAGAATCTAGTTTGAAAGTAAATGCATAAGCATGTCCTAAGCCACTTTGAGCTTTAGCAATCCATTTTTCAAAAAAGCTATGTGGCAAATGGCAATCATTACAGGTTGCTCTTGGTTTACCATCAACTTCTTTAGAGTGCGAAGCTTTTAAATAATCATTATAAACCTCGTTCATAATATGGCAATTATTACAGCTTTCACTAGCATCGCTAAAATAAGAAGTGCCCTTAGCATTATGGAAAGTATACATTCCAACTCCTGCTAAAATTACAAGTAAGAAGAGGAAAACAGCAAAAAGTTTTGAGTTTGCTTTTTTCAAAGTCTCTCCTTTGAATGAAGTTTAAGTTACAAGAACTTGTGTATAATTATATAACACCATAAAGGTAAAAAAGTAAATATATATTTATTAATCATTTATTATTTTTTTAATAAGATAAAAAAAGTGTTATTTTTTTATATAATTATATTTACTATTATACAAATAAAATAAATTTTAATGAAAGAAATACTAAAATATAAATATCTAGAAATAAAGGTAGGTATATCATGCAAATTCAACCATCAATGTATATTAACAGAGAACTTTCTTGGCTTGCGTTTAATTCTCGTGTTTTAGATCAATGCTCTAAAGATCTTCCTTTGCTTGAAAAACTTAAATTTATTGCTATATACTGTACAAATTTAGATGAGTTTTATATGATAAGAGTGGCTGGATTAAAACAACTTTTTGTGGCAGGAATAAGCACAACAAGCAATGATGAAATGACTCCTCTTGCGCAACTTAAAGCTATTAGAAATTATCTACATGAAGAAAAATATGTAGTAGAGCAGTATTTTACTAAAAATACCCAAGATTTAGAAAAAGAAAATTTATTTATTCGCTCATACGAAGAACTTGATGAGGATTTAAAACAGCAATGTAATGAGCATTTTTTTTCTAATATTTTTCCTGTGATAGTTCCAATTGCAGTTGATGCAACTCATCCTTTTCCGCATTTAAATAACCTTTCATTTTCTTTAGCGGTAAAACTTTGTGATCCTATGCACCCTGAACTTTTAAAATTTGGCATGATACGCATACCTAGGGTTTTACCAAGATTTTATCAAGTAAGTTCTAATATTTATGTGCCTATAGAAAGTATAGTACGCTATCATACTGAGCATATTTTTCCTGGCTATAAGCTCTTATCTTCTGCTGCTTTTAGAGTAACTAGAAATGCAGATATGGAAATAGAAGAAGAAGAAGCTGATGATTTTATGTTGATTTTAGAGCAGGGTTTAAAACTTCGTAGAAAAGGTGCTTTTATACGCTTGCAAATAGAAAAAGGCGCAGATGAGCAGTTGATTGAATTTTTAAGTTCTCATATGAATATTTTTCATAAAGATATTTATGAGTATAATATACTTTTAAATTTAGCTTCATTATGGCAAATCATTTCCAACAAAGAATTTACACATTTGCTAAATCCTATGTATACACCAAAAATTTTACCACCTTTTGGGGATAATGTATCTATATTTAGTGCAATAGATAAACAAGATATTTTGGCTATACAACCTTATGAGAGTTTTGAGCCTGTATATCAATTTATCAAAGAGGCAAGTAAAGATCCTAAGGTTGTTTCTATAAGAATGACTCTTTATAGAGTAGAAAAAAATTCAAACATAGTTCAAGCTTTAATTGATGCAGCAAGCGATGGCAAACAAGTTACTGTAATGGTAGAATTAAAAGCGCGTTTTGATGAGGAAAATAACTTGCATTGGGCAAAATCATTAGAAAATGCAGGGGCTCATGTGGTATATGGAATCACTGGTTTTAAAGTGCATGCAAAAGTAGCTCAAGTGATTAGAAAAGAAGGGGATAAATTAAAAATTTATAATCATTTAAGTACGGGTAATTACAATGCAAGTTCAGCTAAAATTTATACTGATGTGAGTTATTTTACTTCAAAAGAAGAATATTCTCAAGATACTACAACTTTTTTTCACATACTTTCAGGATATAGCAAAAGTCGTCGTTTAAAGACTTTATCAATGAGTCCAAAGCAAATCAAAGAAAGAATTTTAGATATGATAGCTACTGAAGCAAGCTATGGAAAAGATGGGGTAATCATAGCCAAAATGAATGCTTTGGTAGATGGTGATGTGATTAAAGCTTTATATGAGGCTTCAAACAAAGGTGTTAAAATAGATCTTATTGTGCGTGGAATTTGTTGTTTAAGACCTGGAGTAAAAGGATATAGTGAAAATATAAGAGTTAGAAGTATAGTGGGAAAATATTTAGAGCATGCTAGAATTTTATATTTTAAACATACAACACCAAATTATTTTATTTCAAGCGCTGATTGGATGCCAAGGAATTTAGAAAGAAGACTAGAATTAATGACTCCTATTTTTGATGAGCATTCTCGTGCAAAATTGGCTCAAATTTTAAAACTACAATTAAGCGACAATGATTTAGCTTATGAGTTAGACAACGAGGGAAGATATCGTAAGGTTATTTTAAATGAGACAGAAAAAATCAACAATTCTCAACAAACTTTAGAAGAGTATATTAGTAGAATTTTTAATACCTTGAAAAAAGATACTGATCACAGCAGGGCGACGCACTTAGCAACGAAGCTTTTTAGAGATAGCTAATCCTTGCTTTTTTAGCAAGGATTATTTCCAACCTTCTATGTAGTTTTTAAGTTTTCTACCAACTTTTGGGTGTTTAAGTTTTTTTATAGCTGAGCTTTCTATTTGTCTTACTCTTTCTCTTGTGACATTTAATTCTTTACCGATTTCTTCTAAAGTTCTATCACTTTCATCATCCATTAAGCCAAAACGCATTCTAATAACAGCCTTTTCTCTATCATTAAGCTGATCTAAAACTTCATCAATTTGTTCTTTTAAATCATCTTTTAAGATGTGATCCATAGGTGAAATTGAGGTTCTATCTTCTACAAAATCTCCAAATTTACCATCATCCTCGTTGCTAATAGGTGCTTCTAGGGAAATTGGTTCTTTAGTAATTTTAATAACTTGTTTTACTTTATCTATACTAAGTCCTACTTCTTTTGCAATAATACTTACATCCGGTTCTTTACCTTCTTTTTGCAAATACTCGCGAATGATTTTATTGATTTGATTGATAGTTTCTATCATATGAATAGGAATTCTTATAGTTCTTGCTTGATCGGCAATTGCTCTTGAAATAGCTTGTCTAATCCACCAAGTTGCATAGGTTGAAAACTTATAACCGCGTTTGTATTCAAATTTATCTACCGCTTTCATTAAGCCTATGTTGCCTTCTTGGATTAAATCTAAAAATGGTAATCCGCGGTTAGTATATCTTTTGGCAATGCTTACAACTAAGCGTAAATTTGATTTTGCCATTCTAGTTTTAGCCTCATCAGATATTTTTTTACCGCGTTTGATTTGCTCTAGAATTTCTTTTAATTGATCTTTTTCTAAATCAAAAGAATTTTGACTAGCTTCTTTAGTTTGAATAAGTTTTTTAATCTCCATATAAGTGCTTACCATGGTAGTTTCTAAAGCACGCTCGGCTATTTCTTCTTTGCTAAGTTTGGTAATATCTTTTAAAATATCTTGGTGTCTTTGTTTTAATTCTTCTGAAAACATCGGTAAGCGATACTCCAAGCGTTTTAATTCTTTATCAAATTCCTCATCACTTTTTAATGCTGTTTCCATAGATTTTACTATTTCAGAAATAAGTTTTGATGTTGGACCTAGATCCATTAGTTTTTCTTTTAGTATATTTTTCTTAAAAGCAATTATGAGTTTATCTAATAGTTCATCATCATTTTTTTCTGCATTAATAGTAGATATAGTTTTTAACCATTCTTTTTTTGCTTTTTCTAATGCTTTAAAGCTTTCTATGACTTTTAGAGTTCTTTCATCTTCTTTTTTATTTGTTTTTTTAGGTTTTTTTTCATTAGAATTTTCATTTTCCTCATTTTCATTTTCTTCTTCAGAGTCTATTTCTTCATCGCTTTTATCATCATCGCTTTTATCATCATCCTCAAAGCTTTTAAAAAGCTCTTTCACTCTTCTTTCTCTATTAATTAAAGGTTCTTTATAATCAAGTATAAAATCAATCAAATAAGGCACAGAACAAAAAGCATCGATGATAATGTCTTCGCCTAGCTCAATCTTTTTAGAAATTTCAATTTCTTCATCTTTATTTAAAAGAGCAATTTGTCCCATTTCTCTTAAATACATTCTTACAGGAGAGTCTGATCTGCTCCACTCAAGTAAATCATTTTCATTGGCTAAATCAAATTCATTTTCCAAACTTGTATCTTGTAATTTTTGTTTTTCCTCTTGTAGCTTTTTTGCTTCTTCTAAATTTCTTTTTTTGGCAATTTCAGCTGAAGAGATTAATTCTACTTTATATTTATCCATTAGATCACGGATTTTTTTTGCACTTGTTGCGTTTGGAAGCTTTGCAAAATACTTGACAAGTTTTTCATATGTGATATAATCTTTAAAATTTTCTTTGAAAAGTTCTTCTAAAACATTAGTTTCATTAGCCATGGATACCCCTTGTATTTAAGTAATGAGTGTAAAACTAAATATTATGCCTAAAAATTAATTAAAAACAAATAAAAATATTTTGGAACGACTTTTGCTTTGTTGGTGAAAAATTAAGATTTTAGTTAGGAAAAATAATGCAAAATGGGTATTATCAAGCCACCGGTGCTATGGTTACGCAATTTAATCGCTTAGATGTTGTAACTAACAATCTAGCAAATGTAAATACAAGTGGCTATAAAAGAGATAATGTTGTTATTGCAGATTTTAAAAGGATTTTTAAAGAAACTCAAGATGAGTTACCTATACAAAATCACACAAGAGATGCTGCAAGATTTGTTAATACAACTATAGATAGAGTTCCGCAGGTTAATCATGTCTATACAAATTTTAGCGTAGGTTCTATGAAAATGACGCATAATCCTTTGGATTTAGCTCTTACTCGCGAAGATACTTTTTACTTGATTAAAACAAATAATGGTGAAATAAGATTAAGTCAAGATGGAAATTTCCAACTTGATGATGAGGGTTATTTGGTAAATCGTCAAGGATACAGAGTTTTAAGTAGTGATTATTTTAATAATCCCGAAAATGATGGCATACGCATAGGAGATTCTACTTCTTTTATTAATGTGGATAAAAATGGAATTATCAGTGCAGCTAATCAAAATATTGCAAGATTATTTGTAGCACAAGTTGATGATTTAAGAGATTTGCAAAAAGATGGCGATAATATGTATAAAATTGATAATTTAAACAAGATTAGAGATTTACCAAATTCAAATGCCATTAAGCAAGGTTTTACTCAAGGATCAAATGTTAATCCAGTTACAGAAATGGTAGGATTAATTGAGGCAAATAGAATGGTTGAGATGTATCAAAAAGTTATGACATCTCATATGGATGATTTAAATCAAGAAGCTATTAATAAATTAGCAAGTACTAAATAAACTAAGGATAGATAAAATGTTAAGATCATTATACACAGCAGCATCAGGGATGGTATCACAACAAACACAAATTGATGTGACTTCAAATAATATTTCAAATGTTAATACAGTAGGTTATAAAAAATCGCGTGCAGAATTTGCAGATTTGATGTATCAAACGATGAAATATGCAGGAACTTCAACCTCAAGCACCACAAAACATCCAAGTGGCATTGAAGTAGGGCTTGGAGCAAGAGTAACAGCTGTAAGTAAAATTTTTAGTGAAGGTAGTTTAAAACAAACATCAACTTCAGGTCTTGATATGGCAATTGCTGGTAATAATGGCTTTTTCCAAATTCAAATGCCTGATGGAACTATAGCTTATACTAGAAATGGTCAATTTACTAAAGATGCTGAAGGAAACATAGTAAATTCAGATGGTTATAGACTTTTACCGGAAATGACTATACCTGAAGATGCTATTGCTATAAATGTTGCAAGCGATGGAACAGTTTCAGTAATGCAGCCAGGAAATACAGCTGAAACTCAAATAGGACAAATTGAACTTGTAAATTTTATCAATCCTGCAGGTTTACATGCTTTAGGGGATAATCTTTTAGTAGAAACTGATGCAAGTGGGGCACCTATTGCAGGTATAGCGGGCGAGAACGGTTTTTCTGTTATCAAACACGGCTTTGTGGAGCTTAGTAATGTTCAACTTGTAGAGGAAATGACTGATCTTATTACAGGACAAAGAGCTTACGAAGCAGGCTCAAAAGCAATCACTACAAGTGATGATATGCTTGGAATTGTAAATCAATTAAAACGCTAGAATTAACTAGCGTTTATAATATGTAAAAATATTTAAAAATATACTAAAAAACTCCTATTTATAAATACTTATAAAATATTCTTTTTTATAATTTAAATTTTATCATTAATGTAGTAATATTTTTTAGATGTATTAAAATACATTGAATAAACAATAACGAGGGATATAATGAACAGAAGAGACTTCATTAAAAACACCGCTATTGCTAGTGCTTGTGGTGTTGCAGGTCTTAGTGTTCCAAGTAGTGTACTTGCTAATACTGAGAATAAATGGCGTTGGGATAAGGCTGTTTGTAGATTTTGTGGTACAGGCTGTGGAATTTTAGTTGCAAGTTTAGATGGTAAAATTGTTGCTGTAAAAGGAGATCCAGCAGCTCCTGTAAATCGTGGATTAAATTGTATTAAAGGTTATTTTAATGCAAAAATTATGTATGGAGAAGATCGCTTAGTAACACCTTTACTTCGCGTAAATGCAAAAGGTGAGTTTGATAAAAATGGAAAATTTCAACAAGTTTCTTGGCAAAGAGCCTTTGATGAAATGGAAAAACAATTTAAAAAAGCTTATAAAGAAAAAGGTGTTGAAGGAATTGGAATTTTTGCAAGCGGTCAATATACTATACAAGAAGGATATGCTGCTGCAAAATTAGTAAAAGCTGGTTTTAGATCAAACAATATAGACCCAAATGCACGCCATTGTATGGCTAGTGCAGTTGTTGGTTTTATGCAAACTTTTGGAGTTGATGAGCCTTCTGGCTGTTATGATGATATAGAGCTTACTGATACTATTATTACTTGGGGTGCAAATATGGCAGAAATGCATCCGATTTTATGGTCAAGGGTAAGTGATAGAAAATTAAGTAATTTAGATAAAGTCAAAATTGTAAATTTATCTACTTTTTCTAATAGAACTTCTCATATAGCAGATACTGAAATCATCTTCAAGCCAAATACTGATTTAGCTATTTGGAATTATATCGCTAGAGAGATTGTTTATAATCATCCTGAAGCTATGGATAAAGAATTTATTGAAAAACATTGTATCTTTACAACAGGCTATGCTGATATTGGTTATGGAATGAGAAATAATCCAAACCATCCTAAATTTAAAGCAAGTGAGAAAGATACAGTAGCAAAACAAAATGCTATTATTGTAGATGAAGAAGAAGCGGTATCTTTGGCTTATTTAGGAGTAAAAACAGGTGATAAATTTGAAATGAAACACCAAAGTGCTTCTGATGCGCATTGGGAAATTTCATTTGAAGATTTCAAAAAAGCATTAGAACCTTATACGCTTGATTATGTTGCTAAAGTTGCTAAAGGTAATGAAGATGAAAGCATTGAAGAATTTAAGAAAAAACTTCAAGAATTAGCAAATTTATATATAGAAAAAAATAGAAAAGTTGTAAGTTTTTGGACTATGGGCTTTAATCAACACACAAGAGGTACTTGGGTGAATGAACAAGCTTATATGGTACATTTCTTACTTGGTAAACAAGCTAAGCCAGGTAGCGGTGCGTTTTCATTGACAGGGCAACCAAGTGCTTGTGGAACTGCAAGAGAAGTAGGGACTTTTTCGCATCGTTTACCTGCTGATATGGTCGTTGCAAATCCTAAACACAGAGAAATTAGCGAAAAAATTTGGAAAGTTCCGGCAAAAACAATCAATCCTAAACCAGGTGCTCCATACTTAAAAATCATGAGAGATTTAGAAGATGGAAATATCAAATTTGCTTGGGTGCAAGTAAATAATCCTTGGCAAAACACTGCTAATGCAAATCACTGGATAGCAGCAGCTAGAGAAATGGATAATTTTATCGTTGTGAGTGATTGCTACCCAGGAATTAGTGCTAAGGTGGCAGATTTAATTTTACCAAGTGCTATGATTTATGAAAAATGGGGTGCTTATGGTAATGCTGAAAGAAGAACTCAACACTGGAAACAGCAAGTGCTGCCTGTAGGTGAGGCTATGAGTGATACTTGGCAAATTATGGAATTTGCAAAACGCTTTAAATTAAAAGAAGTTTGGGGTGAAACTAAGGTAAATGATAAACTTACTCTGCCAAGTGTTTTAGAAGAAGCTAAAGCTATGGGTTATAGTGAAGATGATACTTTATATGATGTATTATTTGCAAACAAAGAAGCAAAATCTTTCAAAGCAAACGATTCTATTGCAAAAGGATTTGATAATAGTGATGTTAATGGCGATGAAAGAAAAATTATAGGTAGTGATGGTAAAGAATTTACCGGCTATGGCTTTTTCGTTCAAAAATACCTTTGGGAAGAATACCGTAAATTTGGTTTAGGACACGGCCATGATTTAGCGGATTTTGATACTTATCATAAAGTAAGAGGTTTAAGATGGCCTGTAGTAAATGGTAAAGAAACACAATGGAGATTTAATACTAAATTTGATTATTATGCTAAAAAAGCAGCTCCAAATTCAGATTTTGCATTTTATGGTGAATTCGCTAAAGAACTACCAAAAGGAGATTTGCTGGCTCCGCAGACTAAAGAAAAATATAGCTTGAAAAACAAAGTGAAAATTTTCTTTAGACCATTTATGAAAGCTCCTGAAAGACCGAGCGAAGAGTATCCATTTTGGTTATGTACTGGTAGGGTTTTAGAGCATTGGCATAGTGGAACTATGACTATGAGAGTTCCTGAGCTTTTCCGTGCAGTACCTGAAGCACTTTGTTATATGAATGAAGATGATGCTAGGGCAATGAAAATTAATCAAGGTGATATCGTATGGGTACAATCACGCCGTGGTAAAGTAAAAGCTAGAGTAGATTTTCGTGGTAGAAATAAACCATCTAAAGGGCTTGTGTATGTGCCTTGGTTTGATGAAAATGTATATATAAACAAAGTTACATTAGATGCAACTTGCCCATTGTCTAATCAAACAGATTTCAAAAAATGTGCCGTAAAAATTACTAAAGCATAAAAATGAAAAATAGAAGAGAATTTTTAGCCTTTACTTTTAAGCTTTTATGTATAGGAAGCGGAAGTGCATTTTTAGCAAGTTTAGCATTTAGCTCAAATCAGGAGTATTTTTTAAGACCTCCTGGGGCAGATGATGAAAAAGAATTTTTATCAAAATGTATACGATGTGGACTTTGTGTAAAAGCTTGTCCTTATGATGTTTTAAAACTAGCAAATTTAGAAAATAGTGCTAAAAATGGCACACCTTTTTTTATAGCAAGAGAAAATCCTTGTAGATTGTGCGAGGATATACCTTGTATAAGAGATTGTCCTACAAATGCGCTAGATCATAAATATTTAGAGCAAAATGATGGAATTTATAAAACAAAAATGGGTATAGCTATAATTGATAGCGCAAGTTGTGTTGCTTATTGGGGAATTCAATGTGATGCTTGTTATAGAGCCTGTCCATTGATAGATAAAGCATTAAAGCTTGAAATAAAACGCAATGAAAGAACTGCAAAGCACGCATTTTTATTACCTGTAGTAGATCATGAAGTATGCGTGGGATGTGGGATTTGTGAGAAAGCCTGTATAACGCAAAAAGCTGCTATTAGAGTTTTACCTAGAGAATTTGTCTTGGGAAAAGCTGGGGATAATTACATCAAAGGTTGGGATGAAAAAGATGAAAAACGCTTGCAAGATGTAAACACAGATAAAAATTTCAATAAAAACAAGGCTAAAGATTATCTTAATGATGGAGAATTGTTATGAAATATCTTATTTTAAGAAGAATAGTGCAATTGTCTATCTTAACTTTTTTTTCTTTTGGTGTATTTAATTTTATATTAAAAGGAAATTTAAGCTCTTCAGTTTTATTTTCTTCGGCGCCCTTAAGTGATCCTTTTGCGTTTATTCAACTTGCTTTAGCAAGTTTGCAAGTAGATTTAATGGCTTTAAGTGGTGCTTTGATAGTATTTTTATTTTATGCTATTTTTGCTGGAAGAGCGTTTTGTGCTTGGGTTTGTCCTGTAAATATCATTACTGATTTTGCTTATTTTATTAGAAGTAAATTAGGTTTTAATCAAGCAAGGATTTTTAATGTAAATAAAAATTTGCGTTATTATGTTTTGGCTTTTGTTTTGATTTTTTCTTTTCTTTTTTCCTTTCCTGTTTTTGAGGAATTTTCTTATATAGGAATAATCCAAAGAGGGATTATTTTTGGCGGTATTTCTTGGCTTTTTGTAGCTTTGATTGTTTTTTGTATAGATATATTTTTTAGTCCAAGATTTACTTGCTCGCATTTTTGTCCTTTAGGAGCTTTTTGGGCTTTAAGTTCGCATTTTTCATTACTAAAAGTAAGATATAACTTACAAAAATGCACCAAGTGTTACAAATGCCTTGGAGTATGCCCTGAAAAGCAAGTGCTTTGGATGATAGGTAAAGAAAATCAAGATGTAAAATCAGGTGAGTGTATAAGATGTGGAAAATGTGTTGATGTTTGCGGTGATGATGCTTTAGGTTTTAGTATAATAAATTTAAGGAGAGAAAATGAAAAATAAAATCTTTTTATCCTTAGCAGCAGCTGTTTTAATAAGTGCTTGCGGACTTGCTGTTAAAAGTGTTGATTCAAAAGATATAGGTTTAAGAAAAACAAGTTTAGAAAGTGAAAATGTAGAGTTATTGGATGCAAAGTATTCTCAAGCAATGGCTGGAGAATCTGTTTTAATTGAGAGATCATTTGAAAATGCTCCGCCATTAATTCCACATACTTTAGAGGATATGCTTCCAATTACTAAGGATAATAATATTTGTTTAAGCTGTCATGATAAAGCTATAGCTAAAGATGTTGGAGCCACTCCGCTTCCAAGTAGCCATTATTTTGACTTAAGAAAAAACAAATCTACTAAAGATATGATAAGTGATGCAAGGTTTAATTGTACACAATGCCATGTGCCACAAAGCGATGCAAAACCTTTAGTAGGAAATAGTTTTGAAGCTAAATTTAAAAATGAGGAACTAAAGAAAAAATCTAATCTTTTAGATGTTTTAAATGAAGGCGTAAAATAAAACTATGAAAAAAATATTTTTAATCTTACTAATGAGTGTATATGTATTTAGTTATGAGCTTAAACTTGATTCAAATTTAAATGCCTTAAAACTTGTTGATAGTAGTTTGCTTATAGGACTTGATAATGGAGAATTAAATCAGTACTTTATTAAAGACAAAAAAATGCAAAAAATCACTCAACTTGATAAGATTAAAAATTTTTATGAAGAAAATCTTAGCCCTAGAATTTATAGTATTGATTACTTAAATGGGGCTATTTTGATTTTAAGTGAAGGTGATTTTGGTAGTAAAAGGCTTAGTATTTATAAAAATAAACAACTTTACAACTATAAGCTTTTAAGTGATGGAGTAAAAAAAGCTTTGTTTTTAGATGATGATACTATTTTATTAGCCTTGCTAGGTTCTAATATAGAGCTTTTTGATTTAAAAACAAAAAATATTATAAAAAATTTTACTTTCTCTAACTCAAGTTTAAGTGATGTGGTTTTAAATGAGGCAAAAACTCAATTAGTAGCAGGTTTTGAAAGTGGTGAAATAGTACTTTTTGATGTGAAAAAGTGGCAAAAAATAAAAAGTTATAAAAATCTTCATAAAGATAATATTTATCAACTTGATTTTAAAAATGCAATTATTACAAGTTGTAGCACTGATAGAAAATTAGGCATAGTGCGAAATGATCAAGAAAAAAGCATAGAAAGAGACTTTTTAATATATGCTTGTAGTCTAAATAAAAGTGGTTCTATAGCGGTTTTTGGAGATAATGAAAAAAATATTATAGAGCTTATAGATACTAAAAATTTAAAAACAATAAAAAAATTCCAAAATAAAGATTTTTTGCTAGAATATCTTATATTTTTAAACGAGCATGAATTTATTAGTGCTGGTTATGAAGATAAAATTATATTTTGGAGTATAGATGAATCTTTCTAGTGTATTGATTTTAACTAAAGAGGAAAAATTAGAAAAACTTAAAGAACAAATTCAACAAACACCATGTTGTAGTGTGGAATTAGCTCAAGAAGAAAAAATTATAGTGGTAATAGAAAGTGAAAATTTAGATGATGAGTTAAAAGCATATAAACAATTAGAACAGCTTGATGGGGTGATAAGTATTAATATGGTATTTTCGTATCAGGATTTGGATGAAGAAAGAGAAAAAATTTTAAAAGCAAATTTTGAGGCAAATACTTTTGATGAAAATTTAAAAAAAGATAATTTAGAATACTATGGTAATGTTTTTAGAAAGTATTGATTATGATTTTTTTAATTCCTTTAATTGTGATTATTTCTTCTATTTTTATCATTGATCACTTTTATTTTTCCAAAGAGAATGAAGTTGTAAAAGAAAAAAAACAAGTAGTGCAAAAAAACACCGATTCTGATAAACAAAGATATCTTGAAAATATATTAAATCAAAAATAATCATGTACACACAAATTTCATATAAAAAATTCTTTTGGATTAATATTTTAGTTGTGATTACTCTTGCTTTAAATTTAAGAGCACCTATAACTTCCATAGGTCCTATGATAGAACATATTCAAGAATATTACAATATTAATTCTACTTTAGCAGGTATGCTAACAACCTTACCTTTAATAGCTTTTGGTCTTATATCGTTTTTTGTAGCGTATTTTTCACAAATTAAAGCTTTGTTTTTTGCCTTAATTTTGATTGTCTTTGGAGAAGTTATTAGAAGTTATGGAGGAACTATAGGTTTATTTTCTGGGGTTTTTTTGATAGGAGCAGGCATTGCAATAGCTAATGTTTTATTACCTTCTTTTGTAAAAGAAAAATTTTCTAAAAATACTTATAAGATAATGGGTTTATATGGATCAATTATAGGCTTATCTTCAATTGCTGGCGTGGCCTTATCGCTTCCTTTGCTTAAATTTTTTGATGTACCTCAAGCTATGTTTTTTTGGGCTATATTGGCTTTAATTGCTTTGATTTTTTATTTTCCACATTTGAAAAATAAAAGATTATTACGCCCTAAAAAGAAAAATATTAATAAAGTGAATATCTTTTTAAACTTAACAGCCTGGAAAGTTACTATTGTAATGGGATTACAAAGTTTTTTATCTTATAGTCTTTTTGCATGGCTTAGTGTGATGATTAGTGAAAAGGGCTTTGGAATTGACTTTGGTTCTAATGTTTTATTATTATCTCAAATCATAGGAATGCCTGTGGCATTTTTACTACCTATCATTTTAGGAAAGCTTAGATCTCGTGCTAAAAGTTTTGCTATAGTGATGTTAGGGTTTTTGTATTTTTTAAGTTTTATGATGATTTTTCTTTTTAAAGTAAAAGCGATTTTGTTTTTAGCGGCTATTTTTTTAGGTTTTGCTTCTAGTGGAGTTTTTACAATTTCGCTATTATTTATTGCTATCAAAAGCTCAAATTCTATCATAGCGGCTAAACTTTCTGCTATGTCACAAGGTATAGGGTATTTAATAGCTGCTCAATCACCTTGGATTATAGGTATGCTTCATGATAATTTTAGAAATTTCACTTCAGGCTTTATTATGCTTATTATAGTAGCTATAATACTTAACATTTTTGTATTTTTGGCATATAAGGCTCCTGTGATTAAGTGAAAATTAAAAATAAATTAAAGCCTTTTTTGTTAGAATTTTAGGATTTTATTTTTGTGAGTTAATAATGCGATATACAGTAACAGAGGCTTCTATTTATGAAGCACAAGGCTTAAAAGATGAGGCTTTGGAGATTTATAAAAATATATTAAAACAAGATCCACAAAATAAAAATGCCATTGATGCTATAAGGCGTTTGAGTGGCTTGCGTTCTAATCATGAAGATTTAAATTATGATATGCTTGATTTTTTTGTCAATATGAAAAGTGAAGAAGAAATTAATGAATTTAAAAGGTGGTTGATAAAACTATGAATATAGAAGATTTAGCAAAAATGGCTATTAGTGAAGTTAATTCAGAGTTAGATAATAAAAAAAATAAAAACGATGAATTTGCCCCTATGGTAGAAGAAATTACTCAAGAAAAAAATGTTAATACTCAAGAGAAAAAAATCAAAGAAGAAATTAGTAAGGTTACACAAGAGCTAATCCAAGAACTAGATGATTTAGAAGTAAAAGTAAAAGATGATAAACAAAATGTCGCTATTAAGGTTGAAGCTTTAGAAGAAAAAGAAGAAAGCATTATAAATAATGAAGAATTTTTCTTGAAAAATCTTAGAGAGCGTATTTTGGTTTTATTTGAAGGATTAAAAAATACCAAAGATGAGCATATGGAAAAAAGACTAGATATGACCATTACTTTTTTAGAGTTTTTACTTGCAAAGATTGAAGATAGACTTAAAAAATGACCAAGATTTTTTAAGAATTAAGAATATACTTAAGCCTTATACACAAAGGGTTTATTTAGTAGGTGGTTGTGTAAGGAATTCTTTTTTAGATTTATCTAGTGATGATTATGATATAGAAATTTATGATATTGAGCCTATGCTTTTTGATGAGCTTATGCAAAAACTTGGTGCAAATGGAGTAGGAAAAAGTTTTTTTGTATATAAATATAAAAAATTTGATTTAGCTCTAGCACGCTATGAAAATAAAATTTCTACAGGCCATAGAGGTTTTGAAGTTAAAGTTTGTAATAATGAGCAAGAAGGAGCAAGAAGAAGAGATTTTACCATTAATGCATTGATGGTAAATATTTTTGATTTTGAATTTTTGGATTTTTTTAATGGTTTGCAAGATTTGCAAGCAAAGATTATAAGACATATTGATGATAAAAGTTTTATTGAAGATAGTTTAAGAGTACTTCGTGGAATTTCTTTTGCATGTAGGTTTGATTTAACAATTGCAAAAGAAAGTTTAAAATTAATGCAAACTATGGATATAAGCGATTTATCTAAAGAGCGTATTAATAATGAACTTTATAAAATTTTTAAAACTTCAAGACTAAATAAAGCTTATGAGTATTTTAAAATTTTAAATTTAGAAGAAAAAATCTTTTTTTATCAAAGTTGTAATAAAGAATTTGAGAGACTTTTAGAGTATAGCCAAAAGTTAATTTGTGATGAGGCTTTGTTTTTGTATTTGTATTTGAATTTTTTTCATATAAGTAAAGAGAAATTTTTTAAAAAAACAAAATTAAAAAAAGAGCTTTTAAAAAAATGCGAACAAGAATTTATTTTAGGTAAAATTGATGATTTTGATTTAGCTAAAATTGCTTTAAAAATACCACTTTGCAAATGGCTTGGACTTTGGAATAATGAGCGTATAACACAAGCAAAAAAAATAAATTTATACCATCATGCTTTTGAAAGTAAAATTAGCGCCAATGACTTACTAAAGGAAGGATTTAGTGGGAAAGAACTTGGAATTGAACTTGAAAAAAGAAAATTACAAGAATTAAAAAACTATATAAAGGAGTAAAAATGAATGAGTATATTTTAAAAATTTCATGCAGCGATGAAAAAGGATTGATTTATAGAATTTCAGATGTTATTTTTAAATATAGAATCAATATTATAAAAAATGATGAATTTGTTGGAGAAAATCGTTTTTTCTTTAGGGCGCATTTAGAAGGTGAGCTTGATATAAAAGCTTTTAAAGGAACGCTTGAAGCTATGCTTCCTGATAATGCACAAATTGAAATTACTTCAAAAAGAAAAAAAGATATTATTGTTTTAGCTACTAAAGAAACTCATTGTTTAGGTGAGTTACTTATCCGTCAATTTAGTGGAGAATTTAATGCAAATATTAAGGCAGTTATTGCAAATTATGATGTATTAAAACCTTTAGTGGATAAATTTAACATACCTTTTCATACTATTTTAGCACAGGATTTAAGCAGACAAGAGCATGAAAAAAAACTACTAGAGTGTTTAAAACAATATGAGTTTGATTATATTGTTTTAGCAAAATATATGAGAATATTATCTCCATCTTTTGTAGAGAATTTTGAGGGGAAGATTATTAATATCCATCATTCTTTTTTACCTGCATTTATAGGAGCTAATCCTTATAAGCAAGCTTATGAAAGAGGGGTAAAGATTATAGGTGCAACAGCACATTTTGTAAATAATAATTTAGATGAGGGGCCAATTATTACCCAAGATGTTATACCGGTTACTCATGAATATTCTTGGCAAGCTATGCAACAAGCAGGGCGTAATGTAGAAAAAAATGTTTTTTCTAAGGCCTTGGATTTAGTGTTTGATGATAGGATTTTTATATATGATAATAAAACAATAGTATTTTAATCTTGATGCTAAAAAGCATCAAGATTAGCATGAATAGCAAGTTTTAAACTCATATGCAGTTGGTCTAGCTTCTACAGGCCATACTTGGGTTTCAAATTTCATATGTTGATAATCATCAATAAATACATCACTCATAACAGGCTTTAAGAAGGCATTTTTTCTAATGAGTGCTTCCAAAGATCCTCTTAAAGTGTGAGGTAATTGCTCTATACCTTTTTCTCTAATCTCATCTAGGGTTAGTGCAAATAAATTTTCATCCATAGGACCTACCGGTATGGTTTTATTTTTAATACCATCAAGTCCTGCCATAAGCAAGCTTGTAAAAGCTAGGTAAGGATTGGAAGTGCTATCAGGAAATCTTATTTCAACTCTTGCGCTTTTTTCATTAATACCATAAGGCACGCGACAACTTGCAGAGCGATTTTGGCAAGAATAAGTTAGTATGCAAGGTGCTTCAAAACCTGGAACTATTCTTTTATAAGAATTTGAACTAGGATTGGTAAATGCAGCAACACTTCTTGCATTAGCTAAAATTCCACCGATGTAATTAATCGCATATTCACTTAATTTTCCATATCCTTCTTTATCATAAAATAAATTTACTCCATCTTTCCAAAGGCTCATATGCACATGCATACCACTTCCATTATCTCCATAGAGTGGTTTTGGCATAAAGGTCGCTGTTTTTCCATTTAAATGTGCTACCATTTTAACTACATATTTATAAATTTGTACATTATCAGCAGCTTCAACTAAATTTCCAAATTCTACACCAATTTCAGCTTGTCCTTGTGCTACTTCATGATGATGTACGAAAGTTTTTAAACCAACTCTTTCTAAAACTTGTACCATTTCAGCTCTAATATCCACACTAGAATCAATAGGACTTACAGGAAAATATCCACCTTTATTTCTTGGGCGATGTCCACTATTGTAACTATCTGTAAAATCTTTATTATCATTCCATTCACCTTCTTCAGTATCTACTTCATATTTTGCACAGTGAGAAGAATCAACTATTTTTACATTATCAAAAATAAAAAATTCATTTTCAGGACCAAAATAAGCAGTATCAGCGATATTGCTTGTGTTTAAGTGTTGCATTGCTTTTTTAGCAATACTTCTTGGACATTTTTCATACATTTGATCTTTGTAAATATCATATACATCGCAAATTACTATGATAGTAGGATCAGCTGTAAAAGGATCTAAAAACGCACTTTCCACATCAGGTTTTAAAATCATATCTGATTTTTCTATAGGCTGCCAACCATGCAAAGAGCTTGCGTCAAAAGGAATTCCGTTTTCAAAGGTTTTATCATCAATTGCTTTTATATTATAAGTGATGTGATGCCAAGTGCCTATCATATCAGTAAATCTAAAATCAACAAATAAAACTTCATGTTCTTGACAATAACTAAAAAACTCATCAATGTTATTTACAAATTTACCCATTTTTTTCTCCTTTTTATTTTTTGGGTTTTTTAATTTATTTTATAGATTGTAGTATATTTTTTTTAAATTAAGTTTAAATTAATATTTTTTTTATAATCAAATTAAAAAAAAGATTATTTTGCGTAAAAAAATAATTAATTGGTAAAATTAATGTTGATTTATATTTTTTTGTAATATAATCTCGCATTAGTTTTTTTATTAAAAAAGGTGTAACAATGACTCAAGAAGAATTAGATGCTTTAATGAATGGCACTGAAGACTTAGATCTTGATTCTGTAGAAGAAACAGAAGAAAAACCAGATACAGATTATGAAGATGAGGAAAAAAATAAGCAAATTGTTAATGATATGATTAATGGTGATTATAAAGCAAGAGCGGATATGGCTTGGCCACCACCGCCACCTAGTAAAGAACATAAAGTTGTACATCAACTTGATGATGTTACAAGAGATAGTGAAATAAAAGCCACAGAGATGATGGAAAAATTAGAAGCTATTAACGACTTTTTTGCAAATTCTGAGAGTGATCTTTGTGTAATCAGTGATGCTTTAAATAAAAATATAGAAATTTTTGAAAAATTAAATGCAAAATTTCCTAATGTGGTAAGCTTTAAAGAAGCTATTGAAATAAATAACAATGCTAAAAATATCATAGATGAGATTACAGGTTGTTTGCAAACTGGACAAGATGAAGTTATGATGGCAATGGATGCTATGCAATATCAAGATATTCATCGTCAAAAAATTGAGCGTGTTATTAATGTTATGAGAGCTTTAAGTAGATATATGAGTAGTTTGTTTGAAGGTAAAATTGATGATGAAAAACGCGTGGGATCTGCTGTGCATATCGAAGGAGATACAACTGCAGATGTTGTAAGTAATGATGATATTGAGGCATTAATCGCAAGTTTAGGAAAAAAATGATTATTCCTGAAATAGTAGCTCCTGCAGGTAATTTTACAAAATTAAAAATAGCTTTAGCTTATGGAGCTGATGCTGTTTATGCAGGAGTGAGTAATTTTTCATTAAGAGCAAGAACTGCTAGAGATTTTAATTATGAAACTTTTAAAGAAGCTATTGAGTACACGCATGCAAAAGGAAAAAAAATTTATGTAACGATTAATGGATTTCATTTTAGCTCACAAATTGAAGGTTTGAAAAGGCATATTTTAAAATTAAAAGAAATGAAACCCGATGCTTTTATAGTAGCTTCTGTAGGTGCTATGCGTTTGGTTAAAGAGCTTGCACCTGAAATCAATCTTCATGTATCAACCCAAGCTAATATTTTAAATTACTTAGACGCTCAAGTTTATAAAGATATGGGAGCTAAGCGTGTTGTTATAGCAAGGGAACTTGGTTTAAAAGATGCAAAAGATTTGAAAAATAATTGTGACATAGAACTTGAAAGTTTTGTCCATGGTTCTATGTGTTTTGCGTATTCTGGCAGATGTTTGATAAGCTCAGTGCAAAGTGGACGCATGAGTAATCGTGGATCATGTGCAAATGATTGTAGATTTAACTATGAACTTTATGCAAAGAACCCAGAAACTAATACACTTTTTAGACTTGAAGAAGATGAGAATGGCACGCATGTGTTTAATTCTAAAGATTTAAATTTAAGCTCGTATATTCAAAAAATTATGCAAGAAGGTTGCATTCATGCTTTTAAAATAGAAGGAAGAACGAAAAGCGAGTATTATGTAGCTTTGACTACAAGAACTTATAAAATGGCAGTGCAAGATGTATTGCAAAATACTTTTGATGCGGCTAAGTATGAAAAAGAAATTCATACTTTAAAACACAGAGGTTTTACAGATGGATATTTAGTTTCAAGAGCTTATGAAAAAACCGATTCAATAAATCATAATACAAGTATAGAAGAAGGAACCCATCAAGTGCATGCTATTAGCGAAGATGGTGAATTTTTTAAATGTAAGGGTAAGATAGAATTAAACAAAGAATATGAAATTCTAGCTCCGGTTGATTCTAATATAGAATTAGGGGAAAATAAACTAGGTTTAGTATATGAAAATGAAGGAAAAAAATTCATAGTGTTTAAACAATTATTAGCAAAAAACAATAAAGAATTTAGTGAAATTCATAGTGGTAATGAAAATGAAATTACTTTGCCATTTAAACTTCCAGAATTTAGCTTTTTAAGAAGGAGTGTTGAATGAAATTTGTTTCCATATTGATGGGAAGTAAGAGTGATTATGATATAGTAAAAGAAGCTTTAGGAATTTTGGAAAAATTTGATGTAAAATATGAAGTCTTGATCACTTCAGCTCATAGAAGTCCTCAAAGAACCCAAGAATACATCAAAAATGCTGAAGAAAAAGGTGCAAAAGTATTTATTGCTGCAGCGGGTATGGCAGCTCATTTAGCAGGAGCTGTTGCAGCACATACAACAAAACCTGTTTTAGGTATACCTATGCCAGGAAGTAATTTAGCTAGCATGGATTCTTTATTTTCTACTGTGCAAATGCCAAGTGGAATTCCTGTAGCAACTGTGGCTATAGGTAAAGCAGGGGCTATTAATGCAGCTTATTTGGCAGTGCAAATTTTAGCAATAGAAGATGAGTCTTTAGCGCAAAAATTATTAGAAGATAGACAAAGACAACAAGAAAAATTAATCCAAGATTCTAATACAATTGAAGTTTTTCTTTAAGGAGCGTATATGCAAACTTACTTGGAATTAAAAGAATTTTGTCAGTTAGTTCATTTATCCGAAGATGTTGTAAAAGGAATGATGGCAAATGGTGCTTTAAATTTCAAAGAAGAAGAAGGTAAAATTTATATAGAAGCTAATCAAGGTACTTTTAGCGTAGTTCCTTCAAGTTCAAAGCAACCTGCTATGGTAAATTCTATGACCTTGGCAGGAGAAAGTTTTGTAGAAAAAACTATAGGGACTATTTTAAATTTACATGAAAAAGTTCTTGATGCTAAGGATGAAACCTTAGAAGCTTTAAAGAGTGAAAATAAATTTTTAAAAGATGCTCTTTATTCTATGCAAGAGCTTTATGATGAGGATAGAAAAACTATAGAAAATCTTAACGAGCAACTTAAATATGCGCGTAATGAAGTTGAATTTCTAAAAAGAAAATATAAAATGATGTGGAATAAAACAGTGGAATTATATGCAAATTCGCCTGAGAAGTCTGAAGAATTAAAGGAAGAAAAATGACTTTTTCTCAAATGATTTTAAATTTACAAGAATTTTGGCAAAAGCAAGGTTGTGCTATTATGCAACCTTATGATTTTCCAGCAGGTGCAGGGACTTTTCACCCGGCAACTTTTTTAAGAAGTTTAGGTAAAAAACCTTGGGCGGCTGCTTATGTAGCACCAAGTAGAAGACCAACTGATGGAAGATATGGTGAAAATCCTAATAGGTTGGGTGCTTATTATCAATTTCAAGTTTTAATTAAACCAAGTCCTGATAATATCCAAGAATTATATTTAAAAAGTTTAGAAAATTTAGGCTTTGATTTGAAATCACATGATATTCGTTTTGTTGAAGATAATTGGGAAAGTCCAAGTTTAGGTGCTTGGGGTTTGGGCTGGGAAGTTTGGCTTGATGGTATGGAAGTTACACAATTTACTTATTTTCAACAAGTTGGTGGTATAAGCGTAGATTTAGTTAGTGCTGAAATTACTTATGGCTTGGAAAGACTTGCAATGTATTTACAAGATGTAGATAATGTATATGACATAGTTTGGAATGAATTTAACGGCGAAAAAATTACCTATAAAGATGTTCATAAGCAAGGTGAGTTTGAATTTAGTAAATATAATTTTGAAGTAAGTGATGTAAAAACTTTAAATGTACAATTTGAAAATGCTTACAATGAGTGTAAAAATGCATTAGATGCAAAACTTGCTTTACCAGCATATGATTATTGTATGTTAGCAGCACATACTTTTAACTTGCTTGATGCAAGAGGAGCTATTTCAGTAACTCAAAGACAAGATTTTATGCTTAAAATTAGAGAATTATCTAAAAATTGTGCTTTAGTATATAAAGAAAGTTTAGATGAAAATTAAAGAAATTTATGATTATTTAGATACTATTAGTCCATTTAATACGCAAAGTTCATGGGACAATAGTGGTTTATTGCTTGGAAATTTCGATCAAGATGTAAATAAGATTTATCTTGCGCTTGATGTAGATATGCATTTAATTGAAAATGCAAGCGAAAATTCACTTTTTATAGTTCATCATCCTTTAATTTTTAAAGGTTTGAAGAATTTAAGTGGAGTGCTTTATCCGCAAAATCTTCTTACAAAAATGATACAAAAAAATATAGCCTTGATTGCTATACATACAAATTTTGATTTAAGTCATTTAAATACTTATTTTACTAGCGAAATTTTGGGTTTTAAGATCAAAGAACAAAATGAATTTTTGATCTATTGTGATGTAGATTTTCAATTAGATACATTAGTTGATCATGTTAAAAAGTGTTTAAAGCTTAATCATATTAGGGTTGTTAATGCTCATCAAGAAAAAATAAAAACTTTAGCAATATGTACAGGCAGTGGTGGAGATTTGATTTCTAGTGTAAAAGCAGATTGTTTTTTAAGTGGAGATTTTAAGTATCATCAGGCCTTAGAAAGTTATCATAATAAACTCAATTTGATTGATATAGGTCACTATGAAAGTGAGTCATACTTTGGTGAAATTTTAGCAAAAGATTTGCAAAAATTTCATTTAGAAGTTATAATATCAGTTTCAAAAAATCCATTTCAATATTTTTAAGGAAAAAATCAATGAATAAATATTTAGAACAACTTATAGCTTTATCGCAAATTGATAAAGAGTTAGATAGTTTTGCAAATAAAGTAGAAGATGCTACAAAGGATTTAAAAGAAAAGCGTAATTTGCTTGATAAAACTGAAGAAGAAATTGCAGGTTTTGAAAAAGATATTAAAGATATAGAAAATCAAAAAATACAAAACAATAACCATATTGCAGAATTTGGTGTGAAAATTAAAGAAATAGCCAAAAAAAGTGCTGCAGTGAAAACTGAAAAAGAAGCAAATGCTTTAAAAATCGAAGAAGATATAGCTAAAGAGCAACTTGATGCAGCAAATGAAGAGATAGAAAGATTAGATAAAATTTTAGAAAACAAAGAAAAATTTATACAAGAATTGCAAACTAAGAGAACTGAACTTGAAAATGAAGTGGATCAAATAGATGCTCAAACAAAAGTTGTATTAGTTGATATTGAAAAAGAAAGATTAGAGATTTATGATAAAAAAGTAAAGCTGGTTGGCGAAATAAATCAAAAAGTTTTAACTTTTTATGAGAAAATTAGAAAATGGGCGGGAAATAGTGCTGTAGTTCCTGTGAAAAAACATGCTTGTTATGGCTGTTTTATGAGAATTTATGATAAAACTTATTTAGCAGTTTTAAAAGGTGATGAAATCGTAACTTGTCCGCATTGTGGAAGAATTTTATATAAAGAAAAAGAAGAAAATCAAAATTGATTTTTTTTTATTACATTTTTGCTGTGATTATATATGTAATCGCAGTTCCTTTTTTGTTGATTTTAAGTTTTTGTAAAGAAAAATATAAAGTATCTCTAAAATCTAGATTTTTTCTTTACAAAAACTTAAAACAAGAACAAGGAGATATATATTTTCATGCTTGCTCCTTTGGGGAGATTAAAAGCATTGTTCCCTTAATAAAACTTTTTCCAACTTGTAAAATTTCAACTATCACGCAAACCGGATTTAATGAAGCTTTAAGACATTCTAAAAAAGTAAATTTTTTACCATTTGAAATTTTTATACCATTTTGGATGAAACCTTGCAAAGTTTTGATTATTTTTGAAGCAGAGCTTTGGCTTATGCTTGTATTGATGGCTAAATTTTATAATGCAAAAGTTATTTTATTAAATGCTAGGATTAGTGATAGATCTTTAAAAAACTACAAGCGTTTTAGCTTTTTTTATCGTTTGATTTTTAAATATATTGATGTTGTGTTTGCGCAAAGTCAAAAAGACAAAGAAAGGTTAGAGTGTTTGGGTGCTAAAAATGTTGCAGCATATAAAAATATCAAAGCATATATAAAACAAGAACAAGTGAAAAATTATTCAAAACCTAAGGCTAGGGTTATTATATTTGCTAGTACGCATAAAAATGAAGAACTATTATTGCTTAATGAGATTAAACTAGAAGAAAATGATAGATTAATTATCGCTCCAAGACATCCGGAGCGTTTTGGCGAGGTTGAGGGGATTTTAAAAGATTTTTGCCAAAAAAATCATTATAATATGCAAAAATTTTCAGACTTTACTTTAAGTGAAAATGATTTTGCAAATTTTTTTAAGACCAAGTGCTTATTACTAGATACTTTGGGTGAGCTAGAAAGTTTTTATAAGATTAGTGATGTGGTTTTTTTATGCGGCTCTTTTGTAAATAATATAGGCGGGCATAATCCTATAGAGGCAGCTAGATGGAATAATGTTATTATCTCGGGGAAATATTATTTTAATCAAGAAAGTTTATATCAAGAAGTTGATGATTTGTATATTTGTGAGAGTGTAAAAGATATAAATGATTTTTTAAAGCAAAAATTATCACAAGCACGAGTCAAAGAGCAAAATGATTTAAATGAAGTTATATTAAGTATAAAAGAAGGTTTAGATGCAAGAAAAAGCTTATAAATTGCTTGCAATGCAAGAAAAAATTTCCAATAATGCAGCAAAAGATTTGATTGATAAAGGTTGTGTTTTTGCTATGGGAAAAAAGGTTGTTATAGCTAGAGCTTTGATGAGCTCAAAAACAAGATTTGTTGTGCAAAAAATAAAAAAAGCAAAAATACTTTTTGAAGATGATAAAATCATAGCTTTAAATAAGCCTTATGGGGAAATTAGCGAGAATTTAGAAGGTGTTTATAATGCTAAATTAATTAACAGGCTTGATAAAGAAACAAGTGGAGTTTTGCTTTTAAGCAAAGATGAGGAATTTAGACTAAAATGCATTCAAGAGTATAAAAAACAAAATGTTTATAAAAGCTATTTAGCTATTGTCGATGGAGTAATTGCTGAAGAACTTGAAATTTGTGAAAAAATAACTACTATAAAAAATAAATCCGGAGCTTTTAGTAAAATCGATAAATTTGGCTTAGAAGCTCATACTCAGGTTATACCTTTAATGGTAAATGCAAAAAAAACTTTAATAAAAGCAGTCATTAAAACAGGTAGAACACATCAAATCAGAGTGCATTTAAATCATATAAAACATGGTATTATTGGCGATGAAAAATATGCAAAAAATAGCTCTTCTAGAATGTATTTGCATTCTTATGAAACGCATATTTTTGATTATCAATTTAAAGCTTTACTTGATGAGAGTTTTAATGCTTATGGTTTTGAAATAAAAAATTTAAATTTTTAAAGGCGTTTAAAGCTAAAAGGGTTTATAATTTAGCTTTTTAAAATTTTAATAAAGGGAAAATAAAGTGTTTGAAATAGTTAGTGAGTCATTTAAATCCGCGGTTAATAAACTTCGTTTTGTTGATGATGAAAAAGCTTTAAAAAATGCTCTTGACACTTTAAAAAAAGCCCTTTTAAAAGCAGATGTACATCATAAAGTTACGAAAGAATTACTCACTTTAGTAGAAAATGATGTAAAAACTAATGGCATAGGCCAAAAGCAATTTTTAGACTCAATTAAGAAAAATTTAGAAGAAATTCTTAGTGTTAAAGGTAAAAATCAAGGTTTTGTATTTGCTAGTAAGCCACCTACGGTTGTTTTGATGTGTGGTTTGCAAGGTGGTGGTAAAACAACTACTACGGTAAAAATTGCTAATTACTTAAAACTAAGAAATAAAAAAGTATTAATTGCTGCATGTGACTTGCAAAGATTAGCTGCAGTAGAGCAATTAAGACAACTCACTCAAGCTAATGAGCTTGATTTATTTTTCATAGAAAATGAAAGTAATCCTTTAAATGTAGCTAAACAAGCTTTAGAAAAAGCAAAAAATTCTATGTATGATGTTTTGCTTGTAGATACTGCCGGCCGTTTGGCAATTGATATAGCTTTGATGAATGAGCTTAAAGAAGTAAAAGCTATTTTAAATCCTGATGAAGTATTTTATGTAGCTGATGCTATGAGTGGTCAAGATGGAGTTAAAACAGCAAGTAGCTTTAATGAAGCTTTAGAAATCACTGGGGTTATTTTAAGTAAATTTGATGCAGATACTAAAGGTGGTGTTGCGCTAGGTATAGCTAAACAAATTGGTGTGCCTTTAAGATTTATTGGTGTTGGTGAGAAAGTAGCTGATTTAGAAGTATTTATCCCTGATAGGATTGTTAATCGTATTATGGGTGAAGGTGATTTGGCGACTTTGGCTGAAAAAACTGCCGCTATTATAGATGAAAAAGAAGCAAAAAAACTTAATAAAAAAATCAAAAAAGGTGAATTTAATTTCAATGACTTTTTAAATCAAATGGAAAGTGTTAAAAAACTTGGTAGTATGAAATCAATCATTGGTATGATACCTGGTTTATCATCTATGGCAGCAAATATTAAAGATATTGATTTGGATAATTCTAAAGAAATTATTCATATTAAAGCAATGATTTCATCAATGACGCCAAAAGAAAGAGAAAATCCTGATTTGTTAAACAACGCAAGAAAGCGTCGTATTGCAGAGGGTGCTGGTTTATCTCAAATGGAAGTAAATCGCTTTTTAAAACAATTTAGTAATGCGGCTAAGTTGGCAAAGAAATTTTCAAACAAAAAAGGAATGGAAAATTTTATGAATATGTTGCAGCAAGCTAAAAGACCGCAATAATTAAAGCTTTTTTATGGATATATGAGTTAAAATATCTATAACAAAATTTTAATTTTTTTAGGAGTATTAAAATGACAGTAATCAGACTTACAAAAATGGGACGCAAAAAAAGACCATTTTATCGTATAGTTGTAACTGATAGTAGAAAAAGACGCGATGGTAGTTGGATAGAAAGCATTGGATATTATAATCCTATGGTTGAACCTGAAGTAGTAAAATTTGATGCTGAGCGTTTAGCTTATTGGAAGAGCGTAGGTGCTAAATTAAGCGATAGAGTAGCAGCTATTACAAGCAAATAAAAATGGTTGAAAATTTTTTAAGAGAATACGCAAAATTAATTGTTGATTTTCCTGAAAAAGTTGATATACAAAAACAAAATTTAGAAAACAATTTTGCTGAAATTATCATTTATGTTGATCCAACTGATACTGGTAAGTTGATCGGAAAAAACGGGAAATTAATCAACGCAATAAAAACAGTTATTATGGCTTATAAAGTTAAAGATGCAACTTCATATCGTATAACGGTAAAAGCTATTGAAGAATGATTTGGTCCAAGTTGCTAAACTTGGGAAAAGTGTTGGTTTGAAAGGTTATGTGAAATTACATAACTTAAGTGATTTTTATGAGCAGTTTAAAGCAGGTGCTAAATTTTTTGATGGTAATCAAAAAATTTACACCATAAAAGCTTTTGATAAAACAAGATCTTTGGTTTTATTTGAAGATTTTGAGAATTTAGAATCTGCAAAAAAACTAACTAATATTACACTATTTCAAAGCATAAAAACTACAAAAGAAACTTGTAAGTTAAAAAAAGATGAGTATTTTTATTTTGATATTATAGGCTGTGAAATTTTTGAAAATGAACAAAAATTAGGTGTAGTTGAAGATATTTTAGAAAATGGAGCTGGATTTTTATTCTATATAAAATGCGATGAAAAACTACAGACAAAGGTTAAAAACTTTTATATTCCTTATGTTGATAAATATATTCAAAAAGTTGATATAGAAAATAAAAAAATATTCACACAATCTGCTTTAGATATTTTAGAAAATTCATGAAATATACTTTTGTAAGTTTATTCCCAGAGCTTATTGAGCCTTATTTTAAAACTTCTATTTTGGCAAGGGCAAAAGAAAAAGGAATTTTAGAATTTGATTTTGTTAATCCTAGAAATTTTACTACAAATAAACATCTAAAAGTAGATGATTATAAAATAGGCGGTGGTGCGGGACTTTTATTACAAGCTCAGCCTTTATATGATTGTTTAACGCATATTAAAAGCCAAGATAAAAATACGCATTTTATTTTTCTTTTACCATGTGCTAAAACTTTTAAGCAAATAGATGCTAAAAGATTAAGCGTCAAAGAGCATATTTGTTTTGTATGTAGTAGATATGAGGGTTTAGATGAGCGTATTGTGGAAGAATTTGCTAATGAAGTGTTTTCTATAGGAGATTTTATACTTACAGGTGGAGAGTTAGCATCTTTGGTGATGTGTGATGCTATTAGTAGAAATATTCAAGATGTTCTTGGAAATAGTGAAAGTTTAAGTGAAGAAAGTTTTGAAAATGATTTATTAGAAGCACCATCATTTTCTAAGCCATTTGTTTTTGAAAAGGAAAATAAAAAATTTTATGTTCCTTCAGAGTTTTTAAAGGGAAATCACGCTAAAATCACAGCTTTAAAAACTACTTTGGCGTCTTGCAAAACGAAATATTTTCGTCCTGATTTGTATCAAAAGCATGAACGCAAATTTTAAGGAATATCGTTATGAAAAATAAATACATTGAGCAATTTGAGCAAAAACAAATTGAAGGTAAAAATGTTCCAGAATTTCGTGCTGGAGATACTTTAAGACTTGCTATTCGCATTAAAGAAGGCGATAAAACAAGAATTCAAAATTTTGAAGGTATTTGTATAGCGCGTAGAGGAAATGGTGTAGATGAAACTTTCATCGTGCGTAAAATAGGCGCTAATAATGTAGGTGTTGAAAGAATTTTCCCTATTTATAGTGAAAGTTTAGAAAGTATTACAGTATTAAGAAGAGGTCGTGTACGCCGTGCTAGATTATTCTATTTAAGAGATAGAAGAGGTAAGGCTGCTCGTATTAAAGAACTTAAAAAATAAAATGAAATTTAGAACTCAAATGCATGAAGTAATTTCTTGGGAACAAGAAATTGAAAATGGCATAAATATATCTAAAAAAATAGAAAATGCTTATGCTAAGGAAATATGCATAAATATGTCAAAGGATAGCTTTATGAAAGATCATAAAGCACCTTTTGATATTACTATACAAGTATTAAAAGGCTCTATTGATTTTGGAGTTTTAAATCAGCAAATTCTACTTAAATCTTTAGATAGCATTAGTTTAAAAGCTAATGAAATTCATAATCTTTTAGCACTAGAAGATTCTATAGTGCGTTTAACTCTATATAAACAAGATAGCCTTGAACGCGTTGAGAGTGTTTTGAAATCTTAATTTAAGTCTCATTTTGTATAATTTTAGCTTACTTAAAATTAGGAAGTTAAGCTATGAAATGGACTAAAGATTCTTGGAAAAATTATAAAATTCAGCAACAGCCGCAATATCCTGATGAAAATGAATTACAAGATGTTGTTAAAAAATTAGAAAAATTACCACCACTTGTTTTTGCAGGTGAGGTAGATAAGTTAAAAAAATCTCTTGCTAATGTTGTAAATTCTCAAGCATTTTTACTCCAAGGAGGAGATTGCGCAGAGAGTTTTGTAAATTTTGGTGCTGATAATATAAGAGATATGTTTAAAGTTATGCTTCAAATGGCCATAGTGCTTACTTTTGCAGGATCTTGTCCTATCGTTAAAGTAGGGCGTGTTGCAGGACAATTTGCAAAGCCAAGAAGTAGTGATTTTGAAGAAGTAGATGGAGTAACACTTCCAAGTTATCGTGGGGATATTATTAATGGTTTTGAATTTAATGAAAAATCAAGAATAGCCGATCCTAAAAGAATGCTAGAAGCGTATTATCAAAGTGCTACAACTTTAAATTTATTAAGAGCTTTTTCAAGAGGTGGTTTAGCAGATTTAAGAGTAGTGCATAAGTGGAATTTGGGTTTTTTAAAAAAAGCAGAGCTTGGGAAAAAATATAATGAACTTAGTGAAAAAATCACTCAAGCTTTAGCTTTTATGCAAGCTTGTGGTATCACTGATACCCCAAATCTTTCTCAAACAGCCTTTTATACTTCTCATGAAGCCTTGCTTTTGCCTTATGAAGAAGCTTTAACTAGAGTAGATAGTTTAAGCGGGGAAATTTATGATTGTTCAGCACATATGCTTTGGATAGGTGAGCGTACTAGAAAAGCAGATGAAGCACATGTGCATTTTTTAAGTGGAGTAAAAAATCCACTCGGTGTTAAGCTTAGTGCTAATTATGATTTAGATGAAATAAAAAAGCTAGTAAGTATTTTAAATCCGCATAATGAAGCAGGAAGATTAAATTTCATCATCCGTATGGGATGTGATAAGATAGAAAATGCCTTGCCAAAATTATTTAAAGAGTTAAAACAAGAAGGGTTTAATATACTTTATAGCATAGATCCTATGCATGCAAATACGGTTAAATCAGGTAATTTTAAAACAAGAGAATTTGATAAAATTATTCAAGAAGTGCGTGCGTTTTTTGAGATAGCTATGAGTGAAGGAGTGTATCCTGGTGGGGTACATTTGGAAATGACAGGGCAAAATGTAACAGAATGTGTAGGAGGCTCTTTAAATATCACTCAAGAAGAACTTTCTAAACGCTATGAAACACAATGTGATCCAAGATTAAATGCTGACCAAGCTTTAGAATTAGCATTTATCATAGCAGACTTAGTGAAAAAGGCAAGAAGATGTTAAAATTTTATGGTATTAAAAATTGTAATAGTGTTAAAAAAGCTATGGATTATTTAAATTCTAAGCAAATTGAATTTGAATTTTTAGACATTAAAAAGCTAGATGAAGAAACTTTGGATTTTTGGCTTAGCAAAAGGAGTGTTTTAGAGCTTGTAAATACAGCGGGTATGAGTGCTAGAAAATTAGGGTTAAATAAAGAAAAACTTCAAAATTTAAACCAAGATGAAATTAAAGTGATGATTTTGCAAAACCCAACGCTTATAAAACGCCCATTAATTGTAAAAGATGATGAAGTTTTTATAGCTAAAGAGTATGAGAGTTTTTAAAATGCTAGAGTGAAAAACTCTAGCATTTAGGAGTTTCTCAAAAAATATTTTTTTTAGAATTTGTATTTAAAACCTACTTGACCACTTACATAAGTTTCATTTTTACCATCTGTTTTACCAGCTAGTATTTGTTTAGCTCCAACACCTGCATTTAGGCTAAATTGCTCACTAATATCTACATTTCCACCTATGATGATTTGTCCATAAGTTTTTTTCTTATCATCGCTTTTTACGCTAGGTAGCGCCACTCCATTTAAACTCGCTACATAATCATCTCCATTATTCATTACATATTGTTCTATTTTTGGAGTGATAAATAAATATGATGTTTCGCTCATATATTTTCTAAATTCAGCACCAAGTTCTAAAGAAATAGAATTATTACTAGCGCTATTGACATCTTTTCCTGCAATTCCATTTTCTTTATAGCTTGGGGTATATGCATAGTAGTAGTTTGCTCCGGCAAAAGGTTTGATAAATAAGGTATTATTACTAAAATCAAAAATATATCCCATGTTAGCACTCAAACCAAGGAATTTTCTATTAAAGTCAGCACTATTTGTAGTGTTAAATCCTCTATTTACAATATCTTGATCTGTTGGAGAAATTTGAGCATAAGCCTTAACATTAACTTCTACCTTTGGACTTATATGGATATTAGAATAAGCACCAAATTGGAAATTATCTGATTTTTGGGTTAAAAGATTATCTTTTATTTCAGCGTTTGCATAAGTAAAATAAGCACCAATAATAACATCATCGTTAATTTTTCTATCCATACCTATAGTGGCTCCATATAAAGCACCACTATCTCCATCTATGATGTTTGCACCGCCTATTACATTACCCCAAATGCTGTTATTATAATTATCAATATAATTTCCTCTATAATCATTAGTAGCAAATCTTATTTGAGATAATTTTGTAGCGTAATTTCCATAAGGATTATTTAACATAGCTACACGAGAACCTATAGATACATCATTTGATACATTGATAGTTGAGTTTATACCTGATGAGGCTTGATTTACATTTGAGATAGATTTAGCTGAATCTTTTATATCATTTGCTACTTGTTCCCCGACTTTATCAAATTTAATACTACCTATTGCATTTAAATCTCCACCAATTTTAAGTCCATCTAAAATTTTAGAAACAAAGTCTTTGTTAGAAGCTGAAACACTAGAATCGTTTTTAATGTAATCATCATTAGAGATTATTCCACTTCCAGCATTGCTAATCATATCTTGAATTTGTTTTATTTGCTCATTAATTTTTGCAATAGCTTTATCAATTTTTTCTATATTAACACCTTCATCATCTTTGGCATCTTCTAAATCAGTTTTAATTAATTCTAGATATTTTTTATCGCTTTCTAGAATCATCTTATTGTTATTTACATTTTCATTTGCACCACCACTAATTAAAAGCTTATTATCTTTTGTAGAAAGTTCATATTCAACAAAATCTTTTACATCCATAGCTCTTACAACTTCATAATCAAGTCCTAAGTCTTTGTTGCTCATACCAACAATGCTTTCAAAATTTTTACTTATGTTTACACTAGCTTTGTTTGAGCTTGTTATATCTTCATTAAACCCTTCACTTGCACTCATAAAAACATAATTATTTAAAGCTAAATCACCAAAACTTGTTGTTCCTATGGAAAAGTTTGAATTTGTGATATTTGCTTTACCATTTACTTGTATGTGGTTTTGACTTTTATTACCACCTATGGTAAATAGAGTAGATTTATCTGCTGTAAAATTTCCATTTACTTCAAGAGAGCCTTGTAGGCCATGCCCATCAGCGATTAAAATAGCTGAAGATTTTATATCATCTAAAATACCCTCTGCAGGATTAGATGAACCTTTTATGCTAAAATCTCCATTTACGATGGATTTTCCATCTAAGCTTTGAAATATCACATCTGTTGCCTCAGTTTTTTTAGCATTAATGGTATAGTTTGTTACATAACTAGCACCTTCGGAGGTATTTTTAAAACTAAGATTATTAGAATTTAAGTTAATATTTACTCTTGAGAGATCTTTATATTCATCGTTAGCTATAGCATTAGCTAGGTCTGTCATTGTGAGATTTATAGTTAAGTCTTGATTGGTATGTTCTTGTTTTAGATTGAAATTTTGACCATCACTGGTTTCAAAATAATTTTTCATAGTGTCATCTGTTATGGTAATTTCTTGTGCTAAGATAGCATTGCTTAATAAAGCACTAATACCAACTCCCATTAAAACTTTACTTGTGTAATAAGAAAGTTTCATTTGATTACTCCTTGTAAATTTAAATTGAAAAAAGCATTATACCCCCCCCTAAATTTAAGTTTAAAGTAAATGAAAAAAAATATAAATATTAGATTATTGCAAAGTAAGAAAGTTTTTAAGTAGCTTTTTGCCATTTTGACTCAGTATGGCTTCAGGGTGGAATTGAACTCCATAAATATCGTATTTTTTATGTTTTAAAGTCATGATGATATTATCTTCACTATGGGCTAAAATTTCACATTTTTTACCTATATGATTAACATAAAGAGAGTGATATAAACAAATTTTAAAATTTTGTTTAAGATTTTTAAAAAGTGGGTTTGGTTTGAATTTTATAGTTTTTACCTTACCATGAGTTGGGTTTGGAAGTTTAGAAATTTTACCACCAAAAACATGTGCTATACATTGGTGTCCTAGACAAATTCCAAGAATTTTTTTATCTTTTTTAAAATATTTTATAGCTTTTAAACTTAACTTTGATTTTTTTGGAGAATTTGGTCCAGGGGAGATTAGAAGATGGGTAAAATCATATTTTTTAAGCTTTTTTGGATTTTTAAATTTATCGTTTTTAATAATTTTATAAGCAATGTTTAATTCTTTTAAATAAAAGGCTATGGTGTAGGTAAAAGAATCATAATTATCTATAATCAAAACTTTCACAAAAATACCTTTTTTAAGCCTCTTAAAGAATTAATAGCATAAATTTCTTTAGCATTTAAAAGCTCATCTTTAGTGATATCTTTTTCTTTGATGAGCTTGTGTTTTAAGAGTGTTTGTCTATAAATACCATTTAGGCAGTTTTTAGCATAAGGGGTAAAATACTCATCATTTAAATTTATAATAATGTTACTTCTTGAACCCTCACAAAGTATGCCTTTTTCATCAAAAAAAACTATGTCATAGCAAATATTTTCTTTCCATAGATAAGAATTTGCTTCATATAAACTACGCAGAGAAGTTTTATGGTGTGTTAAAAGATTTACTTTTATGATGTCTTTACTTATGAGTAGTTTTTTGCTTGAATTTTCTTGTATATTGCTAAAATCAAACTCATAGAGGCCATTTTCAAAAAGTTTTAATTTAATAGCCTTTGAGCCTTTTTGAGTAAAATTACTTTTTGTAAAAAAATGATGATGATTGAAAACAAAATTGTTAAAATTTTGTAAAGATTTAAAATGGAATTTTTTATCTTTGCTCTCTAGTATATTTTTAAAATCATGTTTTAATCTTTGAGTATCAAAGCCAAAAAAATTAGCTGAGTTTAAAATTCTTGTCAAATGTTCTTTGAAAAATAAAATAGAGTGATTTTTATAATACATTGTTTCAAATAAATAAAAGTTAGGTTTTAAAATTTTACTTTTTAGTTTTAATTCTTCAAATTCATCTTGTTTTTGTGAGTCCCACACAAGTCCGCTTCCCACACCATATCTTAAAAAATCATCATTATTTTTTTTCTCTAAAGTGCGTATGGCTACGCTAAATTTTGCTTTATCTTTATGGATTAAGCCTATCGCTCCACAATAAATCCCGCGTTTTCTTTGCTCTAAATTTTCTATGAGTTTAATAGTTTCTATTTTGGGTGCACCTGTGATAGATCCACATGGAAAAAGGGCTTTGAAAATTTTAAAATAATCATTTTTTGGCTTTAATTTCCCACTTATTTTTGAAATGAGTTGGTGTAAGGTAGGGTAGGTTTTAACCTTAAAAAGTTCGCATTTTAAAGAATGTTTTTTGATGAGTTTTGAAATATCATTGCGTAATAAATCAACTATCATTACATTTTCACTAATAGTTTTTTCATCGCATTTTAAAAAGTTTTTTAGACTTTCATCTTCTTTTGGATTATTTGAGCGTTTGATTGTGCCTTTCATGGGTTTTGTGATGATTTTTTTATTTTTGATTTTAAAAAAAAGTTCAGGTGAAAATGAAGCCAATTCTAAAAATTCATTTTTCATATAAGCTTTATAGGGGGTATTTTGCTTAGGATAAAGGCTTAAAAAACTCTCATACACATTAAGATTTGATTGTAAATGTAGTTCTTGAGTAAGATTAACTTGATAACTTTGACCTTTAGCTATGGCTTCTTTGACTTTGTCAAAGTTTTCAAAATACTTTTCTTGGTTTAAATTGGATGAAAAACTTGGATAAAAGTCTAAATTTTTTTCTTCGTTTGTAAAGATTTTTTTTGATTTAAAAGCAAAAAAATATAAAAAAGGCTCTTTGCTTTTATAATTTTTATTTTCTAGATATTTATAGAATTCATATTGAATATAGCCTAAAAAATAATATTGATTTTTATATTTTTCTATGATTTTAAAAGCTTTTTTACTTTCTTTTTGAGTGTGAGCTTTAAGAGTGAAGGCAAGATTATCATAAAGGTATTTTCCAAATATAGCAAATGCCATTTAAAATCTTTGATTTAGAAAAATACAAATAAAGCTAATAATACACATATTTTTGCTCTAAATTGCTAAGTTAAAAAGCTTTTGACGAGATTTTGTATAAGCAAATTCCATCCATCTACCAAAACAAAAATAAGCAATTTAAAAGGCATGGAAATCATAACAGGTGGTAACATCATCATACCCATAGCCATTAGCACTGAGCTTACTACCATATCAATAACTAAAAATGGCAAGAAAAGTAAAAAGCCTATTTCAAAGGCAGTTTTGAGTTCACTTATCATAAAAGCAGGCACTAAAACCGTTAAAGGAACATCATCTATGGTTTTTGGATTTTCTAAATTTCTGATCCTATAAAAAAGCGCTAAGTCTTTTTCTCTGGTATTTTTTAACATGAAATCTTTAAAAGGTTTAACGCCTTTAGCAAAGGCTTCTTCATAGCCTATTTGTTCAGCAATATAGGGTTTTATGCCTTCATTGTATGATTTTGTAGCAACAGGTTCCATAATAAAAAAAGTTAAAATCAAAGCTAGTGTCGCTAAGATGGTATTTGGAGGCATGGTTTGTGTGCCAAGAGCAGTTCTTAAAAAAGAAAAAACTACTATAAGTCTTAAAAATGAAGTCATTACAAAGATGATAGTTGGAGCAAGTGCTAGTATAGTTAAAACTATAATTATATTTAAAGTTGTTACGAGCTGTTGAGGGCTATTTGGGGCACTAAGGCTTAAATTTACAGTTGGTATAGTTGCTTCAGCGCCAAAAAGAGCTAGGCTTGATAAAAATAAAACTAGTAAAACCCTCAAAATATTTCCTTGGTTAAAATTAAAAGCATTATTTTAGCAATTTTACTCTTAAAAATGCAATTTATATGATTGAATTAATGGTTTATTTTTAAAATGCTAGAGTGAAAAACTCTAGCATTTAGGAGTTTCTCAAAAAATATTTTTTTTAGAATTTGTATTTAAAACCTACTTGACCACTTACATAAGTTTCATTTTTACCATCTGTTTTACCAGCTAGTATTTGTTTGGCTCCAACACCTGCATTTAAGCTAAATTGCTCACTAATATCTACATTTCCACCTATGATGATTTGTCCATAAGTTTTTTTCTTATCATTACCTTTGATGATAAAATTTGAATTTGATCCAACAAATCCAGCTACATAATCATCTCCATTATTCATTACATATTGTTCTATTTTTGGAGTGATAAATAAATATGATGTTTCGCTCATATATTTTCTAAATTCAGTACCAAGTTCTAAAGATATGGAATTATTTGTCATACTTTGAACATCTTTTGCAAACATACCACTTTCTTTATAACTTGGAGTGTGTGCGTAGTAGTAATTTATACCAGCAAAAGGCTTGATGAATAATGATGATGAATTTGGATTAAAAATTCTACCGGCATTAGCACTTAAACCAAAGAATTTACTATCAAAATCAGCCTTATTAGAATCATTTAACATTACAACACTTTGATCTGTTGGAGAAATTTGCCCGTAAGCTCTTAGATTAATTTCCCATTGATCGTTTGGATTAATTAAAGAATAAATACCAAATTGATAGTTATCTGATTTTTGTTCCATAACTCCATCTTTGATAGTTGAATCAGCATAAGTAAAGTAAAAACCAAGCAAAGCATTATCATTGATTTTTCTATCAGCACCTAGTGTAAATCCATATAAAGCACCACTATCTCCATCTATGATATTTGCACCACCAAAAACATTACCCCAAAAGCTATTATTAAATGAAGAATTTCCATAATAATTATAAACATCGCTTGCTAGTGCTGCTATATGGGTTGTAGCAAATTTTTCTACTAAAGCTTTATCTTGATAAGGATTTGAAAGTTTTGCTATTCTTGTTCCAATTGCTAGGTCATTTGCTATACCTATAGATGAATTAACAGAAGAATTTTGAGCATTATTTACTATAGCTTTTGCACTTGCTTTTGTATTTGTGGTAAGTGTGTTTAGATTTTTTCCTGTGGTATCTAGAGTGAGTGCTGCGATAGCATCATTGCTAAGTTTAGAATCTAAAATACTATTTAGCATATTTACAGCTAAATTTTTATTTTCTAAGCTAACATCTTTCATATTTTCAACTAAATCACTACCATCAAATTTTCCACCATTATCTTGTATATCTTGGATTTGTTGTTCTAATTTTTTAATTTGGTCCTGTAGTTCTTTTTCTGCTTGTGCTATGGCTTCAAGCATAGCATCATCGCCAATATATCCTGGTTTTTGGTAGGCTCCAAATCCAGAATTTTCTAAATTTTCATTTCTTTTAATATCTTCTTTTATATTATTAAAGCTATCTAAAGCTTCTTTTCTAATATCAATTTCAGATTTTAATATTTTTGATAAATCTCTTACATTTTCATTAGCACCACCGCTAATTAAAAGACTTTTGCCATCATTAGAAACACTAAGTTTATAATCTGTAAATTGAGCCAAATCAGTATCTTCAAAAAATACATTTTTTGGAAGTAAATTTAAATTGAAAAAAGCATTATACCCCGCCCCATAAATTTAAGTTTAAAGTAAATGAAAATCTGTAAAAAACAAATAACAACTAGTAAGAATTTTTACTTTAGCTTGTTAAAATAAGCAATAATTTTTAAAACAAAGGTAAATTATGAAAATTTCTGTGCTTATTTTGGCTGCTGGACTTGGCACGCGTATGAAATCACACAATCCAAAAGTGCTTCAAAAAATTTGCTCAAAAGCAATGATTTTACATATTTTAAAACAAGCATATAAAATTAGTGATGATGTATGTGTGGTGCTTTCTCATCAAAAAGAAAAGGTTGAACAAGTTGTTTTAGAGTATTTTCCAAATACACGCTTTTTAGAACAAGACTTGCAAAATTTTCCAGGTACTGCAGGGGCTTTAAGGGGTTATGAGAGTAAGCATGAAAAAGTATTGATTTTATGTGGCGATATGCCTTTAGTTAAAGCAGATGGTTTAGAAAAAATAGCTTTAAATGAGAGTGATTTTAATGTGGCAGTTTTTGAGGCAAAAGATCCAAAAAGTTATGGAAGAATAGTTTTAAAAGAAAATAAAATTCAAAAAATAGTAGAAACAAAAGATGCAAGCAAAGAAGAGCTTGCTATAAACATTTGCAATAGTGGTGTTTATGCTATAAAAGCACAAATTTTAAAAGAAGTATTGCCTTTGATAAAAAATGATAATAAAGCTAAAGAGTATTATTTAACCGATGCGGTTTATTTAGCAAAAGAAAAGGGCTATGAAATCGATGCGGTGTTTGTAAATGAGCAAGATTTTATGGGGGTAAATGATAAAATTGAGCTTTGCCTAGCTCAAGATCTTATGCAAGAAGCGATTAAAAAAGAATGGATGAAGCAAGGAGTGATTTTTCACATGCCTGCGACGACTTTTATTTCAGATGAAGTTGAGTTTGTAGGTGAGTGTGAAGTGTATGAAAATGTGCGTATAGAAGGAAAATCAAAAATCATTAATTCTATCATTAAAAGTTCAAGTGTGATTGAAGATAGTATAGTAGAAAATAGCGATGTAGGGCCTTTAGCGCATTTGCGTCCAAAATGCCAGCTTAAAAATACCCATATAGGAAATTTCGTAGAATGTAAAAATGCTTTATTGAATGGAGTTAAAGCAGGGCATTTGAGTTATTTAGGGGATTGTGAGATAGATGAGGGAACTAATATAGGTTGTGGTACTATCACTTGTAATTATGATGGGGTTAAAAAGCATAAGACCAAAATAGGTAAAAATGTTTTTGTGGGTTCAGATACGCAATTTATCGCTCCGGTTGAGATAAAAGATGAGGTAATCATCGCAGCAGGAAGCACTGTGTGTAAGGATGTAGAAAAAGGCTCTTTGTATATTAATAGAGCAAAGACGCAAATTATAGAAGATTTTTACTATAAAAAACTAGGTAAAAAATGAAAACAATCTTACTAGCAGTAAGTGGAAGCATAGCCTTTTATAAAGCTTATGAGCTTATTTCTTTATTAAAAAAAGAAGGTTTTAGGGTTAAAGTTTTACTAAGTTTGGGAGTTTTAAAATTTGGCACTAAGCTTAGCTTTGAAGCTTTAGCGGATGAAGTTTTATGTGAAGATAATGAAAGTTGGCAAAATACTAATAATCATATAGCTTTTAGCAAGACTTGCGATTGTGTACTTTTTGCGCCTGCTAGTATAAATTCTATTAATAAATTAAACTATGGTATAGCAGATAATTTATTTATTCAAACTTTAATAGCAGTAGATAAAAATAAACCATTTTTAATCGCACCCGCTGCAAATACAAACATGTATTTACATTTTAGCACTCAAAATTCTTTAAAAAATTTAAAAGAGCAAGGTTGTATTATCATTGATCCTATAGTTAAAACTCTAGCTTGTAAAGATGAAGGATTAGGAGCTTTGGCTGAGCTTGATAGTATTATAAATGCTTTAAAAAGAAGTCTAATGCAAGAAGATTTTTTTAAAGATAAAAGTTTTATTGTAAGTGGTGGTGGCACTAAAGAAAAAATTGATGATGTAAGATGTATTAGTAATTTTTCAAGTGGAAAAATGGCAAAGGCGGTTGCTGATGCCTTGTATTTTTTAGGTGCTAAAGTAGTGTTAGTTAGCTCAGTAGAGTTTAAAACACCTTATAAATTAGAAAAATTTGAATCTTCTTTAAAACTAAAAGAAAAATTGCAAAAATACAAAGATTTTGATGCTTTAATTATGGCTGCTGCTGTGAGTGATTTTACTCTTGAGGCTTATAAGGGTAAGATTAAGAAAAATGAGCATTTAAACGGACTTGATTTAAAATTAAAGCTTAATGAGGATATCTTAAAAAATTTAGATTTTAAAGGCAAAAAAATAGGCTTTAAAATGGAATTTGATGAGCAAAATGCTTTAGAAAATGCTAAAAAATCTTTAGTTAGTAAAAATTTAGATATGGTGTGTTTAAATGTCTTAAATGAGCAAATGAACTTTGGAAGTGATGAAAATAGCATTTGTTTTATCACTAAAAATAGCATCTCTCAAAGTTCCAAACAAAGCAAAGAAAAACTTGGTTTTATTTTAGCACAAGAATTAAGGAAACTTTGGTGAATATCATCAACTCAACCTTACCTGTAAGAATGCAAATTTTAGAAAAACGCGCATATAATCGCTATGTATTGCTTTTAAACACTAAAAAGCTTGAAACAAAAAGTTTGATAGAGCTTGAAGTAGGGGAGGAGTATTTAGCTGAAGTTTATGAAGATAAAGGCGTGATTTCTTTTAAAAATCTTTTGAAAAAGCCTAAAATTAGACTTTTTGAAGAAGGGACTGAACTTATAGAAAAGCTTTTACAAGAAGGTGATGAAAAAGCTTGGTATAAAAAATTCATTATCCAAAGACTTATGGAAAGCAAAAGCGCATATGAGTTTGAAATTTATAAGGAAATGTTTTTTGCGTTTTTTGAAGGAATTTATCATATACCTTTTGTTTATGAGGGAAATAGAGCTTTATTTGAAGCTAAGAAAAATGGAAATATTTTAGAGGTGTATTTGTATTTTGAAATTTTTGGTGCTTTAAAAATTATAATTGATAATGGTAAAATCACACGCATACAAACACCTTTTGCCAAAGTAGCACATTTTTTAAACGAGTATTTTAAATTTGAAGTAGTTAATACGCTCAATCCTATGTTTGTTTTTAAAAGATTGATGGATATAAAGGGATAGAATGAATGAGTTAAAGCATCTTGCTGTAGTAATGGATGGCAATAGAAGATGGGCTAGAAAAAATGGACTTTTAGAAAAAATTGGCTATAGTCAAGGTGCTAAAGTTGTTGAAAAAATTATAGAAGTATGTATAGATGAAAAAATTCAAAATCTAACCCTTTATGCTTTTAGTACAGAAAATTGGCAAAGACCAAAAGAAGAAGTGGAGTTTCTTTTTAAACTATTAAATAAATATCTTGATGAATCTTTAAATAAATTTATAGCTAATGAAGTGCGTTTTAAAGCTATAGGAAATTTAAGTCTTTTAGATGAATTAACCTTGAAAAAAATACAAAATTTTCAAGAACAAACTAAAAACCACACAAGATTATGTGTAAATTTAGCTATTTCTTATGGAAGCAAGGATGAAATAGTTAGAGCGGTTAAAAAGGTGATTGAAAAAAATCTTGAAATTAATGAAGCAAATATACAAGCAAATCTTGACTTAAGTGAAGATGTGGATTTGTTTTTAAGGGTAGGGAGCGCTAAAAGAATTTCAAATTTTTTATTATGGCAATCAAGTTATGCAGAAATTTATTTTAGTCAAACCTTATTTCCTGCACTTACTAAAAAAGAAATCACAAATATCATTACTGAGTTTAAAAAACGCAAAAGAACCTTTGGTAAATGATATTTTTATTTTTATTACTAGGGCTTTGTGTGGGTTCTTTTGTCAATGTTTTGATTTTAAGAACGATTAATAAAGAAAGCATAATAAGCCCAAGATCAAAATGCCCTAAGTGTTTTAAAACTTTGAAATTTTATCATCTTTTTCCTTTGTTATCTTTTGTATTTTTAAAAGGCAAATGTGCTTTTTGTAAAGAAAAAATTTCTTTGATTTATCCTTTTAATGAATTTATTTGTGCGTGTTTGTTTGTCTTTGCCTTTTATTTAATCGAAGATGTTTTTCAAATTTTAATTTTTGCTTGTATGCTAGCTGTATTATTAGCACTTTCTTGGATGGATTATTATCTAAAAGCAGTGAGTGAGCTATGGCTTTGGATTTTATTTATTTTAGCTTTTTGTTTTGATTTTTTGCAAAATGGTTTAAATTTAGAGGATTTTCAAGATAGCTTTTTATTTAGAGTGTGTTTTGGAGCGGGGTTAATTTTTATACTAAAAAGTGTGATTAATTTTATTAAAAATTTTAAAAAAAGAGATGAAATTTTAGAAAGTTTAGGGGAAGGTGATGTTATAATAATAGCTTTGATTTTTGGAATTTTTGGCTATGAAAAAGGCTTTTTGATTTTATTTATTGCAAGTTTTTTAAGTCTTTTGATGTTTATAAAAATAGCCAAGAAAGATTATCAAATGCCTATGATTCCTTTTTTATTTTGTGGAATTTTGATTAATCTAAGTGTAGAAAGTATATTATGAAACTAGTTTATAAGTATTTGCTTAATCAGTTTTTAAGTACAATGTTATCTTTATTTTTTACTTTATTTATTATTGTTTCGATTATTTTTTTTATACAACTTGCTAAAATTACTGCTTATATTGAAATTACTTTTTTTGAATTAATCAAATTATATATTTTTCTTTTACCAAAGATATTAATTTTTACTCTACCCATATCTTTTTTCATAGCTTTGACTTTGGCCTTTTATAGGCTTTCTAGAGAAAATGAAAGCACAGTGTTGTTTGCTTTGAGTATAGCTCCAAGCATGATAGCAAGTTTTTTTGCAAAAATTGCAGCTTTAGTAAGTGCTTTTATGCTTGTGGTGGTCTTGGTTTTTATACCTATATCTTTTGAACTTTTTGATAATTTTGTAGATTATAAAAAAATTAGTGCTAAAGTAAGTATAAAAACAGGGGAATTTGGACAAAGATATGGAGAATGGCTTGTTTTTATCGATGCCAAAAATTCTGATGAAACTTATAAAAATATCATAATGTATCATCCAAAGAAAAACCCACAAGATAAAGAACAAGTGATTTTAGCTAAAGAAGGAAAGTTAGAAACAAATGATGGGGTTATTACTTTTAAGCTAGATGAAGGAAAAGCTTATGAGATTAAAGAAGAAGATTGGCATATTTCTAGTTTTAAAAATTTATTAATTAAAAGCAAACTTTCTTCTAAAGAATTAAATACTCAAAGTTTTTATGGGTATTGGTCTGATGTAACAAGCAATAAAGAAAAAGCAAAAGAATTTGTTATTTATATTCTTATAGCTTTATTTCCTTTAGCTAGTGTGCTTTTTGCACTCTCTTTTGGTATAGTAACTTATCGTTATGAAAAAGGTTTTGCTTATTTTGGAATTTTTGTGATTATTTTTGCCTATTTTACGCTTTTGATTAGTTTTTATAATCCTCCTTTTGTAGCTATCGCTGTGATTTTTTCAAGCTTTTTAATTACTTCTTTGTTTTATTTTAAAGCAAAAATTGCAAGTAAGTATTAATGCTTTTAAAATTAACTTTTTCTTATGATGGTTCTAAATTTCAAGGTTCAGCCACCCAACCACATAAGCTTAGTGTCCAAGATACCTTAGCGCAGGCCTTGTCGCATTTGGGTATTTATGAAAAACCTTTATTTGCTTCAAGAACTGATAAAGGTGTGCATGCATTTAATGCAGTTGCTTGTGTAAAAGCAGGAGAACATTTTAAAGATTTTGTATATTTAAAAAATAAAATCAATCATTTTGCACACCCATTTATACATATAAAGCATATCCAAAGAATGCAAGAAAATTTCCAAGTGCGTTTTGATGTGCAAAAAAGAGCATATCGCTATATTATAAGTCATGAAAAATATAATCCTTTTTTAGCCTCATATGTGCATTTTTATCCAAAAATAAATATTAAATTAGCCAAGGAAATTGCTTTTTTATTTGAAGGAGAGCATGATTTTAAACTCTTTCAAAAAGAAGGCTCTGATAATAAAACAAGTATAAGAAAAATGTATAAAACTAGAGTTTATGCTTATAAAAATTACACTGTGTTTTATTTTGAAGCAAATGGTTTTTTAAGATCTCAAATTAGAATGATGATGGCAAGTATTTTAAAAGTATTAGAAGGAAAAATGAGCAAAAATGAGCTTTTAGATCAAATCAATGCCAAAAAAGCTCATTGTAGATTTTTAGCTCCTGCTAGTGGTTTGTATTTGAGTAAGATTTCTTATTATAATAATGCATGATTTTTCTATGTATAAAAAATGAAAAAAGAATGATCAAGGTCCCTATGCAAAAAGGTAGTAGCTCTACATCTACTCCAAAAATACTCATATTGATAAAAATACTTATAGGTATAATGGCATTATTCATCAAAGCTAAAACCCCGCTATCTACTTCAGTGGAGCCTTTGTTCCATAAAAAATATCCAAATCCTGAAGCAATAGTCCCAAGATAAATCAAAGCTATCCAAGAACTTAAATTGGATGGTAAATTATTATAATCTCCAAAAAATAAAAAAGCAGGTAAGGTTATACTGGTTGCGCCTAAATAAAAATAAGCGAAAGCTTCTTTTTGATTTAAATTTGTATTTTTTTCTAATAAAATTTTATAAAAACTTTGTCCAGCGCCAAATACTAAATTAGCTCCTTGAATAAGTAAAAAGCCATATAAAAAATTAGAGTTAATATTATCAAATTTAACTACAAAAGCACCTACAATACATATAAAAATACTTATAAAATATAAATATCTAAGATTTTTTGAAAAAAGCCCATAAAAAAGTACAACATAAAAAGGTGTAAAAATCGTAAAAAGTGCCACTTCGCTTACACTTAAATATAAAAAAGAATGATAATAAAATAAATTCATCACACCAAGTTGTAAAGCTCCAATGCTTATGAGTTTTAGTTTTAAATGCAAATTCAGCTTAAAATTTAAAAAAGGTAAAAATACTAATAAAGACAAAAAAACTTTTGCAAATGCAGCAAAAAAACTATCCATTTCTAAGGTTATAAAATGCCCAATTAATGGAAAAGAAAAAGCCCAAATAAAACTTGCTAGTAATAAACTTGGCATTTTAAAGCACACCTTCTAATTTAAGTAAAGCTTCTTTGATAAATAAACCACCATTGTATCCGCCTAAGTGATTTTTAGCTACCACTCTATGACAAGGTATAAAAATTGCAAGTTTGTTTTTAGAATTTGCATTACCTACCGCTCTAAAAGCTTTTGGATGATTGATAAAAGAAGCAATTTCTTGATATGTTTTAGTTTGTCCATAGGGAATTTTAATTAAAGCTTTATATACTTTTTGCTCAAATTCGCTCCCCTGAAGAGCTAGGGGTGTATTAAAGAAAAAAAGTTTTTTATTAAAATAAAGGTCTAGTTCTTCTAAGGCTTGTTCTAAAATAATGTGTTTATCTTTGCTAAAATTGGGCTTATATGTTATAAAATCAACATTGATAAGTTTATTTTCATTACTCTGCAAAAGAATATAAGCAAAACTAGCTTTGTAAAAACTTTGATACATTTTTTCCTCATTTTAAAATAATCATTGTATGAATTTTAAATTAATTAATTGTTATTAAAGCAAAAATTTAGTTAAAATAGTGATTTAATTTATATCAAAGGAAAATATTTGAGGATTTTATTATTTAGTTTGATTATAAGTTTAAATGCATTAGCTTTAGATTACACTTGCGGGTATGTCAAAGAAAATAAGATGGATTTTTTTAAAGAGTTTAAACCACAAGTTTCTCAAGATTTTGCTCAAGTAGATTTAAATTGCGATTTTTCTTTAAAAAATAATCAAATTACAAAAAGATTATATGAGCTTGCTAATGAAATTAGAGGAAGTAATAGTGCCTGTATGGGAGGGGAATATTTTAGCGATTTGAGAAAATTTGATTTTAAATTATTAGAAATTGCGCTTGATCCGCAAGTTTATCAAAAAACTTTACAAGATCCTATAATACTTGAAGAAAAATTTGCAAAATTAAAAGCTTATTTTAGATTTTGGGCTTATCAAAGTATAGGAAATTTTAAGCTCTTTAAGGAATTTTGGAAAGAGTATAATAATGCGATTAATCCTTTAACAAAATATTTTCAAAACGAATTTAATTTAGATAAAGCAAGTGCTATTTACTTTGCTAGTAATGCTTTGAATGAATTTTTAAATTGGGCAGTTGGCGAGACTAAAATCTTTAAAGATATTTCGGACTTTGAAAAATTTGTGGCTAATAAAAACAACTCTTTAGAACAAATAAAAGAATATATTTATTCTAAAAAAATTAGCAATTTAGAATTAAATAATGGTTTTAAATCTGCTTTGTTAAACAATAGAGAAAGTCAAATTATAAGTGAGTTTATAAAATTAGGTGTAAAAATAAATGAAGGTTATGAGTCTGCTTTGTTTTTTGCATTAGATAGTGCAGATAATGTCAAGCTTTTATTAGAAAATGGGGCTATTGTTGATTATAGAAATTCTTTTGGAAAAACACCTTTGTTTTATGCAGTTGAATACAACAATTATAAGGTTGCAAAAGTTTTATTAGAAAATGGAGCTAATGTAAATCAAAAATACATTAACGATAATGAAAAACTTTCTATTGCTAGTATGGGAAGTAATACGCCATATTTCATTACTTTATGTGCACTTGAGCATACTTCTAAAAATATTTTTATGCATGGAGCAAACTATGCAGATGTAAAAATGCTTAAGTTACTTATAGATTACAAAGCAAATTATAAAGAAATTGATGATTTGGGATTTAATGCTCTTGATTTTGCCATAATTGCAAAAAAAGAACAAAATATTAAATATCTAAAAAAACTTGGTTTAAAGGAAAATGAGAATTTGATGCTATATGAAGAGACACAACCATGAAAACTGCTTTAATAACTGGAGTAAGTTCAGGTTTTGGACTAGAGAGTTTAAAAGCTTTAATAGAACTTGATTACAAAGTTATAGCTATAGCAAGACGCAAAGACAGATTAGAAAAACTACAAGAGCTTTATGGGGATAAAATTTATCCCATAGAACTTGATGTTAGAGATAAACAAGCAGTTTTTGCATCAATTGAAAATTTACCTCAAGATTTTGGCAATATTTCTTTGCTTATTAACAATGCAGGTCTTGCTTTAGGTTTAAATGAATTTGATTCTTTGGATATTGAAGATATTGAAGCCATGGTAGATACTAATATCAAAGGCTTTTTATATGTAGCAAGAGCTGCTTTACCTTTACTTAGAAAAGCAAAAAATGCCCACATAATTAATCTTGGCTCAATTGCAGCTAATGTGCCTTATTATGGAGGTAATGTTTATTGTGGAACTAAGGCTTTTGTGGCACAATTTTCCAAAGCTTTAAGAACGGATTTGCGTGGAAGTAATATAAAAGTAACAAATATTGCTCCAGGACTTTGTAAAACTGAATTTAGTGAAGTGAGATTTAAAGGTGATATTAAAAAAGCTGATGAGGTTTATGAAAATACTAAATATATCAAAGCTGAAGATATAGCAAAAATTATTACTTTTATCATTAGCTTACCTGAGCATATTAATATTAATGAAATAGAGCTTATGCCTGTGACTCAAACATGGGCGGGAACTTTTAGCGAAAAAATATAAAAACTTAAGGATAATTATGAAAATTTTTTATTTATTATTAGCTCCTTTGTTGTTATTTGCTGATGCACAAGCAAATGCAGAACTTTTTGGAGCTTGGACGCTTTTACCACCAGTGATAGCTATTATTTTAGCTTTTGTTACTAAAGATGTAGTACTTTCGTTATTTATTGGTGCATTAAGTGGTACTTTTATGTTAGGACTTATTGAAAATAGTATTTACCATGCTATCATTGCTTCTTTTACAGGGTTTATTTCCAAAGTGGTAAATGCCATGGCAAGTCCGGGTAATGCAGGAATTTTATTGCAAGTTTTAACTATAGGTGGTGTTGTAGCTCTTATTACCAAAACAGGGGGGACAAAAGCAGTAGCTCTTTGGCTTTCTACTAAAGCTAAACAAGCAAAAAGCTCACAATTTGCTACTTGGTGTATGGGAATTTTTATTTTCTTTGATGATTATGCCAATTCATTAATCGTAGGTCCTATCATGCGTCCGGTAACAGATAAATTTAGAGTAAGCCGTGAAAAGCTTGCTTTTATAATGGATGCAACTGCAGCACCAATTACCGGTCTTGCTATCATTTCTACTTGGATAGGACTTGAAATTTCTTTAATTCGCAGCGGATATGATCTAATTGATAATGCAACTTTTGCACATTTAGGTGTAGTAAAAGAAGAAATTAACGCTTTTGAAATTTTTGTACAAACCTTACCTTATAGATTTTATAATCTTTTTATGTTGATTTTTGTTGTTTTGACTATTTATACAGGTAGGGAATTTGGACCTATGTTAAAAGCTGAACTTAGAGCTAGAGCGGGTAAATTTTCTCATGGTCATGAGCAAATTGATAATATAGAAGATAAAGTTTTAGAGCCAAAAGAGCATGTAAAATTGCAAGCTTCTAATGCTATTATACCTTTAGCTGTCTTGATCGTGTTTTCATTTATAGGTTTTTATTTTAGTGGTTATAATGCCTTAGATGATGTGAGTGTTAAAGCACAAATTGATGCAGCACCGCTTAGTTTATTTGCTTTTAGAGAGACTTTTGGCGCAGCTGATGCTTCAGTTGTATTGTTTCAAGCAGCACTTTTAGCTACCATAGTAGCTATTATTTTGGGAATGTATAGAAAAATATTTACTTTAAAAGAAGCTATTGCGGTTTGGACTCATGGCTGGAGAACTATGATTATGACTGTGATTATTTTACTTTGTGCATGGTCATTAGCTTCTGTGATTAAAGATTTGGGAACTTCTAAATATTTAATTGACTTATTTTCAGATAAAACACCTCTTTATTTGCTTCCTACAGCAATTTTTATTTTTGCTTCTATTATTTCTTTTTCAACGGGAACTAGTTATGGAACTATGGGTATTTTAATGCCTTTGGCTATTCCTTTAGCTATGGCTGTTGGGGTTCATAATGAATTAAGCGGAGCAGAGTTACACCAATATATGATTATTAATATTTCAGGGGTTTTAACAGGAGCTATTTTTGGAGATCATTGCTCGCCAATTTCTGATACAACTATACTTTCGTCTATGGGAAGTAAGTGTGATCTTTTAGCTCATGTTAGTACACAAATGCCTTATGCTTTGAGTGTTTGTGCTATTAGTATACTTTGTGGTTATTTACCGGTAGCATTAGGACTTAATGTGTGGCTAGGACTTGTTTTTGGAATCTTAGCTATGATAGTTTTACTTTTTGTGGTTGGCAAAAAGGTAGATGCGTAAATGCATTTTGAAGAAAAAATTGCTTTAAACAAAGCATTGTTTTCTTCTTTATATGATGGAGAAATTCAGTGCTTTAAATCACCTTTAAAAGCTTATAGAACTAGGGCGGAATTTTCTATATATCATCATGAAAATGGGAAAATTTCTTATGCAATGTTTGAAAATAAGAAAAAAATTCCTATTGAAAATTTTGATATAGCAGATGAAAAAATTCAAAAATATATGCCTATTTTATTAAATAATCTAAATGAAAATTTAAAAGAAAAGCTTTTTGGAGTAGAGTTTTTAGCTACAAAATTAGATTTAAGTATAACTTTACTTTTCCATAAAAATATAGAGCTAATCACACAAGATTTACAAGAATTAGCAGAAAAATTAAATCTCAAGCTCATAGCAAGAAGTAGGGGTAAAAAACTTGTATTTAATGGAGAAAATTTAAGACAAATTTTAAATATCAATACAAATGAATTTTTATATGTGTTTAATAATGATTGTTTTATCCAACCCAATACTTTTATTAATGAAAAGATGATCGAATGGGTTGTATCTTGTGTAGAGAGTGATTTTAAGCAAGATTTATTAGAGCTTTATTGTGGTTATGGAAATTTTACCATAGCTTTAGCAAGAAATTTTAAAAAAGTTTTAGCAACTGAAATTTCTAAGAAAAATATTGAGTTTGCTTTAAAAAATTGCGTTTTAAATTCTATTGAAAATATAACTTTTACAAGGCTTTCTAGCGAAGAGTTAAGTCAAGCATTGAAAAAAGAAAGGGAATTTAATCGCTTAAAAGACATAGAATTAGATGGTTTTAAAATATCTCATGTCTTAGTTGATCCTCCAAGAGCAGGACTTGATTTAAGTGTGATTGAACTTATTAAAAATTATGAAAATATCATTTATATATCGTGCAATCCTATCACTTTAAAAGAAAACCTTGAGAAATTATGCAAAACTCATAAAATATCCAAATTTGCATTTTTTGATCAATTTGCAAACACAAATCATCTTGAATGTGGTGTTTATTTGAAAATCAAATAACAATATAAAACATTAATTTTGCACATATTACAATAATTATAGTAAAAATAAATACAATAGGGTGAATATATGCATGAAAAGGATTTTGTTTTTTTAAGATTATTTTATAAAAAAGAGAAAATAGTATTAATATAAAAATACATAAAGCAAAGAATATTTTGCAAATAAATATCCAATTTAATGAATTTAAGTGAAAATGAGCTAAATATAAACCGCTAAGAAATAAAATCAATACAATAGGTGGCATTATTTTAATTGTATTTTTTATATCCAAATTTAATTTTCTTAATAAGAATACATCGGTAAATAAAAATCCTATAAAAAATATAGCACAAAATAAATGTATTATTAGTATATAAGGATAAATATCGATCATGATTACAACCTTTATTGCGATAATTTTTAATATTTTACAATACTCAGTGGTAAAATTTATTGACTTATGTTAAATTATATTAAGCATTATAAAATAATAATGCAAGTTTTATTAGTATAAATAAAGTCTCTAATGTCATAGTTTAATCTAAGCTAATTTGAGTTTGTCAATACTACAAATATTTGTAAATTTAAAATATTATAACAAAGTTACAAGCTTTAATTTTTTGATATTTTTTATCTTAAATGCAGAATGTATTTAAGGAAAAAACTTATATAAGTTAGAATTTATGTAATCTTTGTTACTATTAAAATAGTTGATTTAATCAATTAATTTTTACAAAGGATTTCTCATATTTTTTCAAAAAATTACTTATACAAATAGAAAAATACTCTATAAAGTCAATGAAATTTTAAAGCCATTTGGATTGAAATCAAGTGATTGGAGAGTTTTTGTTTATTTAAGCCATCATCAAAATAGCACTTTAGCTCCAATATGTGAATTTTATCAAATGGATAAAGCTATACTTTCTAGAGTTGTTTCCAAACTAGCAAAACTTGAATATATAGAGTTTTTAAAAGCTGATGATAAAAGAGAAAAGATCATTACTTTAAGTGCCAAGGGTAAAGAAATTTTTTTTGATGCAAATGTTTGTATAAGAAAATATGAAAAAGAAATCTTAGATATATTAGATGAACAAGATCAAGAAGTGCTTTTAAAATTACTTGATTATATCAATGAAAAAATTTAAGAAAGGTTTTTTCATGGGTCTTAGTAAGAAATATAATTTATTTAATATAAATTTTTTCTGTATTTTTGGGATAAATTTTGTTATTTGTCTTGTTTTTTATATGAGTACTATTTCTAGTACAGATTATGTTTTGGGTGTTTTAAATCTTCAAACTAGCACCGCAGGACTTATAATGGGTGCTTTTGTTATAGGTGCTTTGCTTTCTAGACTTTATTTTGGTTCTATTATTGATGGTATTAATATAAAAAAAGTGATTATATTTTCACTTTTATTTTATCTTTTTATTAATTTAATGTATTTGAAATTTTATAATGTGTATTTTTTGGTATTGATACGCTTTCTAGCTGGAGTTTGCTATGGAATTTGTTCTTGTGCTTGTGGGGCAGCTATTGCTAGAATAATACCTAGTAATAAAAGAGGAATTGGTATAGGGTATTATGCTACGAGTGTTGTTTTAACTTCAGCTTTAGGGCCTTTTTTGGCCATAAAACTTGACTCTATCAACTTATTTCAACTAAGCTTTTTAATTGCAAGTGTGAGTATTATCTTTGCATTAGTTTTATCAATTTTTTTAAAAGTAAGAAGATTTAAAAAACATTATCATGTAAAAAGAAAATTTAGTATTTATAATTATTTTGAAAAATCAGTTTTAAATTTGGCTTTGATTACTTTTTTGATCGCATGTCCTTTTGGAGCTATTATAGCTTATATGAGTGCTTATACTCAAAGTTTAAATTTAAGCTTTGCTGGATCTATGTTTTTTGTAATATATGCTGGATTTTCTATAGTTTTTAGACCTCTTGCTGGAAAGGTATTTGATAAACATGGAGCTAATATTGTAATAATTTTTTCATTATTTAGTTTTATATTGTGTTTACTTTTACTTGCGTTTGCAAAAAATTTTTATATGATTATTATCGCCGGTATATTTTGTGCACTAGGTTATGCAAATGCTACTTCAAGTGCACAAGCTTTGGCTATCAAACTAGCTCCTAAAGAAAAAATGGGGTTAGCTAATTCTACTTTTTTTCTATCTTTGGATTTTGGCATAGGAGTTAGTCCTTATTTGTTGGGTATTGTTGAACCAAGTATAGGTTTTGCTAATGTCTATGCACTTTGTGCTGTACTTGTTTTGTTTGCTCTTGTTTTATATTATTTATTAATAGTTAAAAAAACTTTTTGTTAATTTTATTTTAGATACAATGCTTTTTTAAAAATAAGGAAAAAGCATTGTGTGATACTCATAAAATACTAAGTTCTATGAAAAATATCGCCATTATAGGACTTAGTCCTAATCAAGAAAAACCTTCGTATTTTGTAAGCAAATATTTACAAGATTTATCTTATACAATTTATCCTATCTATCCTAAAGAAGATTTTATTTTAAACGAGAAAGTTTATAGAAATTTAAGGGAAATTCCTTCTGAAATTGACACGGTTGTAATGTTTAGAAAAGCAAGTTACGCAAATGAAATTTTTGAAGATCTTTTAGCTAAAAATGTTAAAAATTTTTGGATGCAACTTGGTATTATTAACGATGAAATAATGCAAAAATGTAAAAAATTTGGTATAAATTGCGTTCAAGATCGTTGTATTAAAATAGAATTAGATAAAAAGGTAAATCATGATTGAGTTAAATAAAATTTATCAAGCAAAGCAAAAAATTGCAGATTTTGTATTAAAAACCCCTTTGGTGCACTCTTCTTTTTTAAGTGAGTTTTTAGATACTGATGTTTTTCTAAAATGTGAAAATTTACAAAAAACAGGTGCTTATAAAATCAGAGGTGCTTATAATGCTATTGCTAATTTAAGTAAAGAACAAAAGCAAGCAGGTGTAATAGCTGCAAGCGCTGGAAATCATGCACAAGGAGTTGCAATTAGTGCTAAAAAATTTGGGATAGAAGCTGTGATTGTTATGCCTGAAGCTACACCTTTGCTAAAAGTAAGTGCGACTAAAAATTTAGGCGCAAAAGTGATTTTAAAAGGAGATAATTTTGATGAGGCTTATGCTTATGCGTTAAATTATGCTAAAGAACATCATTTAAATTTTATTCATCCTTTTGAAAATGAAAGTATTATAGCAGGGCAGGGTACTTTAATGCTTGAAATGCTTGATGAAATAAGTGATTTAGATATGATTTTAGCTCCAGTTGGTGGTGGAGGTTTGATTAGTGGAGTGGCGAGTGCTGCTAAGCAGATTAATCCTAATATAAAAGTTATTGGAGTAAGTGCTAAAGGAGCTCCTGCTATGTATGAGAGTTTTAAAAGTAAAAAAATAATCAATTCAAAGGCTGTGAGAACCATAGCTGATGGTATTGCAGTGCGTGATGTAAATAAAATTAATTTTGATATTATTCTTGAATGTGTTGATGATTTTATTCAAGTTGATGATGAAGAAATAGCTAATGCGGTGTTATATTTACTTGAAAAACATAAAATCACAGTTGAAGGTGCTGGAGCATCAGCAGTTGCTGCACTTTTACATAAAAAAATAGATTTAAAAAATCATAAAAAAATAGGCGTGATTTTAAGCGGTGGAAATATTGATGTACAAATGTTAAATATTATCATAGAAAAAGGTTTGTTTAAAGCTTTTAGAAAAATGCTTATCAATGTTACTTTGGTTGATAAACCAGGAGCTTTGAGTACTTTGAGTGATGCTATAAAAGAAGCTCAAGCTAATATAGTTAAAATTGATTATGATAGATTTTCCACTAAGTTAGAATATGGTGATGCGATGATTTCAATTACTTTAGAAACAAAAGGAAAAGAACATCAAGAATTAGTCAGAAAGATACTTTATGACAAAGGTTTTAATTTCAATGAAATTTTATGATAAATGAAATATAATATTTTGTAAATAAATTATAAGGAAAAAAATGTCGCAAGAAAAAATTTTAGAACCAGATACATTAATAACCTCTAAGACAGATTTAAAAGGGGATATTATTTATGCTAATGATGATTTTTTAAAATATGCGGGTTATAAAATGGAGGAAATTTTATATAAACCTCACAATATTGTGCGTCATCCTGATATGCCAAAAACTGTTTTTAAATGTTTATGGGATTATATACAAGATGGAAAAGAAATTTTTGCTTTTGTTAAAAATAAAACCAAACAAAATGATTATTATTGGGTTTTTACTAATGTTACAGCTTCTTTTGATGAACAAGGAAATATTATAAATTATTATTCAGTTAGAAGAAAACCTAAAAGAGAGGCAATATCAACTATAGAGCAAGTTTATAAAATTCTTTTAGAAATAGAAGAAAAAGATGGTATAAAAGCCGGAGTGGATGAACTTGTTAAGATAGTTAATTCTTATGGTATGAGTTATAATCAATTAATTTTAGAGCTTCAAAGATGAATTTGATAAATTTTGTTTATAAATTATTATTTTGTATTAAGATATAATCACTCTCTTTTTAATTTTAAACTAAGGAGATTGTGTTATGTCTTCAGAAAAAATTCTAACCTCGGATGTTTTAATAACATCAAAAACTAATTTAAAAGGTGAGATTATTTATGCAAATGAGGATTTTTTGAGATATTCTGATTATAAAATTGATGAAATTTTATACAAACCTCACAGTATTATGCGTCATCCTGATATGCCAAGAACGGTTTTTAAATATTTATGGGATAACATTCAGCTTAAAAAAGAAATTTTTGCTTTTGTAAAAAATAAAACAAAATATAATGATTATTATTGGGTTTTTGCTAATGTAACTGCTTCATGTGATGAAAGTGGAAGCATTTTAAATTATTATTCAGTTAGAAGAAAACCTAATGTTGATGCTATCAAAACAATAGAAGAAATTTATAAAGTTCTTTTGTTGAAAGAAAAAGATGGTGGTATTAAATCTGGAATAGAGGAGTTAAAAGCAATAGTAAAATCTTATGGGGTGACCTATAATGAACTAATGATGAAAATTCAAAAATAAAAAAAGGATTTCTTATGAAAAATATTTTGTTTCTTGGTATAGTTTTAAGCATAGTAGCCTGTATTAATTCTTTGCTTTATGCAGAGTTTATTTCCTTAGGTTTCTTTTTAGTTTTGTTTTGTTTATTTATATATGGATTGTTTATTTTAAAAAAAGAAGAACAATTTAGCGATAAGATTTTACATCTTAGTAGAGAGTTAAAAAATGGTAATTTTGATTCAAGAATTGTATATATTAAATGTGCTAATAAAAAATTAAAAGAAATTGCTGATAATCTTAATAATACAATAGATGGTTTAGAAGCTTATTTAAGAGAGATAAATACTTCAATTGCTTGTTCTCAAAAAGGTGAATATTTTAGAAGAGCTATCCCTGAAGGTTTAAAAGGTATTTTTGTTCATAATATTAACTTTATTAATAAAGCTTTAGATGATATAGAAAAAACAGGAAAATCTGTTTTTAAAAATGCTTTATCAAGAGAACTTATGGACTTGAGTTTAAATAGTCAAAATAAAAATTTAAATGATTTGTCTTCTGCATTAAATAAAATCATCAAACTTATGAGAGAAGTTTTTGGTGATATTAGAATAATCTCAAATACAGCACAAAAAAATGGTTTAGAAGTAGGTAATTTACAGGATTCAATTTCATCAATGATGCAAGTGGCCGATGAAAGTAAAAATGCTGTAAATACTTTTGCATCTAATGCTCAGAGTATCAATGCAATTGTTGAGGTAATTAGGGATATTGCAGATCAAACTAACCTACTTGCATTAAATGCAGCTATTGAAGCAGCTCGTGCAGGAGAGCATGGTAGAGGTTTTGCGGTAGTTGCAGATGAAGTAAGACAACTTGCTGAAAAAACACAAAAAGCAACAGGTGAAATTACTTTAGCAATTCAAGTAATGAATCAAGAAATTGCTTCTATACAAGAAAATAGCGAAAAAGTATTTGATATTGCAAATTCTTCTGATAGTAAAGTTGCTGATTTTAGTGAGGCATTTAAAGAATTAGAGGATAAAAGCTCTCATTTAGGAAAAGAATTTGTTAATTTTGCTTCTGATTTAACTCTTTCTGCAATGAAAATAGATCATATATTATATAAATCTGATGTTTATTTAACTCTAAATGGTTCTCAAGAAAATCTTCAAAATCTAGATCCTATTTCAACTTTATGTAAAGATGAAGATGCAAAAAGTATTTTCTGTCCTTTAATTTCTCAAAATGAAATGGAGATTAAGAGTGAGAAAATACAAAGCGCGGCAAGTAAAGCTATAAAAATAGCTAAAAAGGACAATATATCAAAAGAAGATTATGACTCTATTATTAATGATATAAGAGAACTTGAAAATGAAAGTAGAGTAGTTATGAATAAATTAGAAGCTTAAAGCTTCTAATTTAGATAAGAGCTATTTTTAAAACTTCTTGTAAATTTTTCACCCCAATAATTTTCATATTTTTTACTACTTCTTCAGGAATATCTTTTAAATCTCTTTCATAGTTTTTATGTGGGATAATGGCTGTTTTAATATCAGCTTTATAAGCAGCAATAAGTTTTTCTTTTAAACCACCTATTGGTAGAACATTGCCCATTAGATCAATTTCTCCAGTCATTGCAACATTTGATTTTACTTTCTTGTCGCTAAAAATAGAAGCAATGGCTGTGGTAATAGTTATGCCTGCACTTGGTCCGTCTTTTGGAGTGGCTCCATCTGGTACATGAATGTGAAGATTGTATTGATTGTATATGTTTTCATCTTCTTTGTAGAAAAGTTTCTTTGAGACTTTAATTTGTTCATCATCGATTAAATTCTTAACAAGACTTTGAGCAATTTTTGCTGATTCTTTCATTACATCACCTAAGCTCCCTGTTAAAGTTAGATCACCCTTGCCTTTGATTTTAATGGCTTCGATTTTCAATACATCTCCACCTACTGCAGTCCAAGCAAGTCCATTTACCTGTCCGATTTTATTTTCTTTTTCGTGCTTTTCTATTTCAAAGACTTTTTTACTTAAAAAATCTTTTAAATTTTTATCATTAATTTCAATATTTTTAATATCTTTTTCTAAAAGAAGTTTTTTAACACATTTTCTACAAATTTCAGCAATTTTTCTTCTTAAATTTCTTACACCTGATTCTCTAGTATATTCATTCACTATTAATTCTATAGCATCATCACTAAAGCTTATTTCTTCTTTTTTTAATCCATGTTTTTTTATTTCATCAGGTATGAGATAGTTTTTGGCTATTTGGAATTTCTCTTGAGGAGTGTAAGAGCTAAGTTCTATAAATTCCATTCTATCTTTTAGAGCAGGTGGAATTAAACTTGCATCATTTGCAGTAGCTATGAAAATGATTTTGCTTAAATCGATGTTGAAATTTAGATAATAATCTCTAAATTTAGTATTTTGTTCAGGATCTAAGATTTCAAGTAAAACTGCACTTGGATCTCCTCTATGATTGCGACTTAGTTTATCAATCTCATCAAGCACAACTACTGGGTTGCTTTGTTTTGCTTCTATAAGTCCTTGTATAATGCGTCCTGGCATAGCTCCTATATAGGTTCTTCTATGTCCTCTTAGTTCATTAACATCTTCTAAACCACCTAAAGCTATGCGCACTAACTCTCTTTTTAATGCCTTTGCGACTGAATTTGCTAAAGAAGTCTTGCCAACACCAGGAGGGCCAACTAAGCACAAGATGACTTTTGCACCATCTCTATCTTTAATCTTGCGTTTTTCTAAAAGTTCTTTAACTGCAAAGTATTCTTCAATACGCTCTTTTGGTTTTTCTAGGGCATAGTGATCACTATTGAGTTGTAAAGATACATCTTTTAAATTTAGTTTTTTCTTTGAGGAGTGCTCAAAAGGTATATCTAAAACCGTTTCTATGTAAGTTTGCACCATAGAAGCTTCTGAATTATCTTGATGAATTCTTTCATATTTTTGAATTTGCTTTTTGATTTCTTTATAAGCCTCTTCATACATAAAAGCTTTTTTCTTTTCTAATTTTTTATTATATTCCTCTACTTCGCTTTCTTTTTGTATATCGCTTCCAAGCTCTCTTTGAATTTGTTTGAGTTGTTCTTTTAAAAAGTATTCTTTATTAACCTTGTCAATTTTAGAGTGAACTTTATTTTTGATTTCTTTTTGGATTTTATTTGCTTCAATTTCTTTAGCTAAATAATCAATTAAATTTAAAAGCTTAGTTTCTAAATTAGTTTCGATAAAAAATTCATAAGCTTGTTGTTTTTTGATTTTAATAGAATTTAATATTAGATCACAAATTCTGCTAGGCTCGACATCTTCTTCTATAGTTCTTAAAAGATCAGGTGGAAAATAATGACTCACAGTCGATAAAGCTTTGGCTTTTTCTCTAACTACTTCTATAATAGCTTCTTTTTTTGTATTACAAATTGGCTCTTGATGAATTAAATCAACTAAAGCATATAAAGGATCATCCGAAATTCTCTCAACAATCTTGGCTTTTGCATATCCTTGGAATAAAATTTTAATCCTACCATCAGGCAGTGGAACTTTTCTCATAATACTCCCAATGACACCACAATCATATATATCATCAAAGCCACGCCCACCTTCAATTTTTGATGGTGCCACAAAAATCATACTTTCATTTTGTAAAGCGGTATCTAAGGCTTTAATATTTTGCATATCATTTAAAAAAATAGGTGTTATCATAAAAGGGTATAAAAAAAGCTCATCTTCTACAAGAATGGGAAGTTTTGTTGGATAGTTTTGAGTATTTTCTAATTTCATTACATTATACCTTCTTCAAATATTTTTCTATACCATGGAAGTTCTGGTTTAATCATATCGATTTTATTAAAATCGGAATTTTCGATTTTTTGCTTATAAATCTCATAGCTTTGCTCTCTGTTTTTTTTCTGATATAACTCTGCTATACTTGTATCAAGGTAAAAAACTGCAAGATTAAATTTAGTTAGCATAGTATCGATTAAATCATTATATTGTACATTGGGATAGTTTTGATTGTATTCTTTGATTTCTTCTATTGTTTTTAGCATTAAGGCTTGGTTACGATTTGGAACAGCAAAAGAGTCAAATTTAGCTTTGATTTTTAAATATCTTATATAAGCTACATTTTTAGAATCACCAAATTTATTTAAATATTCATCAAGATAAAAATTTGCCATTTCATATTCTTCTTCACTAATATGAGCTTGAGCTAATATAAGTAAAGTTTGTTCTAATAATGGATCAGCAATATGCTCACCTGCCATTGAGGTATAGTGTTTATCAGCTGCTTCAAGATTTTTTTCTTGTAAATCTTTTATAATTTGTTGATACCATTCCATAGAACTTAGATTATATAAATCTTCAGCTTTTTTCGAGCTACATGCTCCTAAAAATAAACCTGCAATAATAAGTGAAAAAATAAAAAGTTTTTTCATTGTGTTACCTTATAAATTTAATAATTGTAATTATAATGTTTTTATGTTTATGAAATTGTTAATTTTTAAAACTAAAATTATAGTCAAAAACTCTTAATTAGTGTAATTTTTAAAATTGGAACTAAAATTGCTTAATGAGTTGTAATTTCTTAGTCAATAGATTTTAGGAGGCAAGATGAACTTAGAAGTTAAATGTCCTATTTTAGGTTTTGAAGATACCAAAAATATGAATTTTTATAAAATAGACGAGGTTTTTTATAGACTTAAAAGCCTTGATGGTAAAGATTTTTCTTTTGTGATGATTGATCCTTATATGATCCGTCCTGATTATGATTTTGAAGTGCCTGATTATTATCAAGAATTATTAGCTTTAAATGAGCAAACTAATTTTGGTGTGTTTGTTATAGTGGCTATTAATGAGCCATTAGAAGAATCTACGGTAAATTTTTTAGCACCTGTTGTGATGAATTATGATAATAACTCTTTAGTGCAAGTGATTTTAGATACAAGCAAATATCCTAATTATTTTCAGTCTGAAAAGATTTCAGCTTTTATTAAACAAACAAAATAATGTCTGAAATTTATATTTTAGGAAATGGTGCTATGGCAAGTGCTATAGCTAAAGGTTTAGAGGATACTTATAAAGTAGTTATTGTTGCTAGGGATTTAAAAAAAGCCAGTGGTTTAAATTTAAAAGTATTATCATATGATGAGTTTGATATGGATAATAAAAATATTATTTTGGCTTTTAAACCTTATGCATTAGAAGAAGTAGCTGTTAAATTAAAAGGCAAGGCAAGATGGCTTATTTCGGTTTTAGCAAACACTACTTTTGAGCGGCTTCATTGTATTGATGCACAAAATTATGTGAAAATTATGCCAAATACAGCAGCCGAATTTAAAGCTTCTACAACTGCTTATTTAATGGAAAAAGATTTATTTAAAGATGAAATTTTATCTTTGTTAAATACTTTTGGTAAAGCCATAAGTTTGCAAAATGAAAAAGAATTTGATATAGCTATGGTTTTGAGCGGTTGTGCTCCTGCATTTTTAGCTTTGGTAGCAGAAAGTTTAGCTAATGCAGGTGTGAAAAATGGTTTAAAAAATGAGCTTAGTTATGAGCTTACTCGCGCAAGTTTTGAAAGCTTTAGTGCTTTGTTTAATCATGCTCATCCTGCTATTATTAAAGAAAAAATTTGTTCTCCAGCAGGGGTAACTATAAAAGGAATTGAAGCTTTGGAAAAAAGAGCTTTACGTGGTGCTTTTTTTGAAGCTTTTAATGCAAGTTTAAATAAATGAAGCAAGCTTTTAGTCTCCTAGAGCTTGCTTTTTGTATTGTAATTTTATCTTTTATTTTTGGATCTTATTATCTTGTATTTACAAATAAATCTTTAAATGTTATATGGCAAAATCAAACCCTTTTTAATGAAGAAAAAGAATTGCTAAATAAAATTCCTTCATATAAAGCAAAAGAGATAAATATAAATACTTACAACTTTTTAGAATACACTAGTGATGAATTTAAACTCAAATCTTTAAAAATAAAAGATTTATCCTATAAAGAAGCTTTTATAGATGACAAAGGCTTTTAGTTTATTGGAACTTGCGTTAAGCCTTGTTATTTTGGGTATTTTGATTACTATTTTAATTAATCCAGCTATGTATATTTATAATTATAGTTTTAATGTTAAAAAATCTAGTGAAATATTTTTTGATTTAAATCAAGCTTTACTTAGCATGGAGAAAATTTATAATTCTTGCTTGAATGCAATATTTACAAGTAATTCTTTTGAGTGTTATATGAGTGCAAATGATGATATTTTTTATGATTTGTCATTAAAAAAATTAAACTTCAGTGGTATTATTTTAGAAAATAATGAAAGTTTTTTTAGTCCAAAAAGTAATTTGCATTTTATAGAAAATGGAATTTCTGAAGGAATTTTGAGCAATTATAAAGATATGCATAGTATGAAGAAGTTGAAAATATATACTAGTGATTATATGTATATTTATGATATAAAAAATTCAAAAATCTATAAAATATTAGTTGATGATAGAGAAAAAATCAATTTTTTTGATGAGAGTTTTAGCGGATTTTGTACTATTTTATATGCTTATATTAAGGTGTATTTGAAAAATAAAAATATTTATATGCAAATTGATGATTTAAATCATAACAAACAAGTATTTTTATTAGCTCAAAATATTTCAAAACTTATTTTCAAGCATGATGGCGAGTTATTAAAAATTACAATTTGCAGTAATACTCAAAATAGATGTTTAGATAAATGGATGCTTTTGTGAAAAAATCATTTGCAATGATATATACAATATTTTTTATTTTATTTATTTCTTTTATTATGGCGTTTATAATAAAAATTTCTTCATATCCACCAAGAATTATGAAAGATTTAGCGCTTTATACTCAAGGAAATATTTTACTTCATGATGCAAAAGAGTTTGCTAAATATTTTTTATATCAAGCCTATTTGGAGGGTAAAGAATGCTTAAGTGAATATAATTTTGAATATAATAATATAAAAATACGAATTGATTATGCTTATCCTTTGGGTGAATGTAAAAATAATAAATTAATTGCAAAGTATGTTCATGCAAAAAGTATTGTAGCGGTAAATATTAGTGTGTTGTTAAATACCAATAAAGCAGTAAATGAAGAAGTGTTTTTACAAAAAAGTTTTTTTATTTATCCTAGGTAGATTGAATGTAAGTTTGAATTCCAATAGCTATCATTTTTACTCCCATAGCCATAATAAAAACTAAAGCAATGCGTGAAAAAACATAAAGCACAAGCTTACCGATAACTTTTTCAATAGTAGCTGAAAAGTGAAATAAAGCAAAAATAAAAGCAAAAGTAAGTAATACAGAAGCTATGGCTATAGCTAAATTTTGATCTTCTGAAATAACTACTATGGTAGAAAGTGTTCCAGGTCCTACAAGCATAGGAAATGCCATTGGTACTATACTTTTTTTTAATAATTCTTTGTGGCTTAATCCTTGATAGTGTTGAAATTGAGTGCTTGATGGGGTGAAAAGTAGATTTTTTGTACTCATAATGATTAAAATCAAACCACCTGCAACTCGTAAATCATTAATATCTATTTTAAATAAATATTTCATGATAAATGGTCCAGAAAGTAAAAAAACTAAAACAATACAAAATGCAGTGTAAATGATATTTCTAAAAAGTTTTTTTCTTATATCAGCATCTAGACCTTCAGTCATTGCAATAAATTGTGGAAGATTTCCAAAAGGATTTAAAACTGCTATAATAGCAACGGATGCAAGTAAAATAACATAAATTTCAGATTCTATATCTGAAAACATAAAACAACCTTTTATTTTCCCAAGCTTAAAAAGCTTGGGTTTGATTTAATAATTATAGTCCTTCAAAAGGATTAGTAACAACTTCTTTTCTATCTACGATATAAGGGATAAGTGCTACATGTCTTGCACGCTTAATAGCAACTTCAACCATTTCTTGGTGTTTTTTGCTAGTGCCTGTTAAACGGCGTGGCATGATTTTAAATCTTTCTGATAAAGCATGTTTTAGCAATGCTGTATCTTTATAGTCTATAAAATCAACTTTAGCTTCAGTATATTTACAATATTTGCGTGAGTATTTTCTTTTTTCTGCCATGTTTTTTCCTTTAAAATGGTAATTCTGTATCATCATCATATTTATCAATATCAATTTCCTTCATAGGGGCTTCCTTTTGAGGATTTTGATAGGTATTATTAGATGAATTTGTTCTAGTTTGTACTTGAGCATAAGGATCAAAGCTTTGTTGTTGATTAAAATTTTGATTATAACCATAATTTTGATTTTCAAAATTACTTTGTTGATTATTTTGTACAGTTGAACCTAGCATTTCTAAATTTTCAACTTGAATACTATGCTTTGATCTGTTTTGTCCATTTTGATCGCTCCATTGCTCAAATCTCAAACGACCTTCGATTAAAATTTTACTACCTTTATTAAGGTATTGATTAGCAATTTCTGCAGTTCTTCCAAAAAAGCTAATGTCGATAAAGCAGGTTTCCTCTCTTTTTTCTCCTGTATTTGTACTAAATCTTCTTGTTACAGCTATAGCAGAAGAGCCTATTGCGCTACCTGATGGAGCATAACGCATTTCTATGTCCCTTGTAAGATTCCCTACTAAAACGACTTTATTAAACATTAATTAGCCTTCTGTACTTTCACTAGCTTTAATTTCTTTTTTATTTTGTTTGATACCCTTGCTTAATCTTTCCCAAGCTGCAATTTCTTTTTTATTTTCATATTTTACGATTAAAAATCTGATTACTTCTTCAGTGATTCTTAATACCCTTTCAAGCTCTGCTATTAAATTTGTAGGAGCTTTGAAATAAATCACAAAATAAGTTCCTCTTTCGTATTTTTTAATTTTGTACGCAAGTTTTCTTGTTCCCATTGGAACTACGCTTTCAATTTCTGCGCCATTTTTTGTAAGGACTTCTTTTACGAATTCCAACTTAGCACTTACTTCTTCTTCTGTAAGTGTTGGTTTTAATATGAATAAAACTTCATAATGTCTCATTTAATTTCTCCTTATGGATATAAAGCCTAAAATTTTAGGCAAGGATTTTGCATAAAATGCAAATTTCATTCTACCATAAGTTTTCTTAATTTAACTTTTTAATATGGAGCTAAGTTGTAAAAGTGTTGCGATTAAAAATTCTTTTTTTTCTATTTTAGAATTCTTTTTTAATTCATATTCGCAATTACAAAGTGTCAGAAAGATATTTTTATATTGTGACATTTTAATCATAAGAGCTTGTTTTTGAAGATTTTGCGCCACAGAAATAGGTGGAGCATAGCCTAAAATTTCTTTTAAGTCTAAATTTCCATAAATTTTAATATGTAAAGCTATTTTAAAAAGTCTAGAAAAATTTGCATATAAGGCATTAATCAATGCTATTTCATTGTAATTTTCTAAAATACTTTCAAGTTCATTCCTTAAATCTTTTTTTTGCATTAATTTATCAAAAAAACTTTCAAAACTAATAGTACTTAAACTATAACAATGCTCTTGGATGATTTTTTCATCGATATTTAGACCACTAAATTTATTTAACTCATTAGCCGCTAAATATAAATTTTCATTAAAATTATAAAAAAGAGTATAAAGGGCATTTTGAGTAATGTTAATATTTAATTCTTTAGCTTTTAAAGCTAGTAATTCCATGCCTTCCTTAGCTGAATTTACTTTATAAAATCTACAAAAATTATTAGCAAAAATTTTCTCCGCTTCACTTTGTTTGGAGCTTTCATCATAAATTTCAAGTAAAAAATAATTATCTTGCGAATTTTGACAAAGCTGTAAAAGTTGCTTGAGTTCTTTATTTGGGATTTTCTTTTGAGTTTTGATTTCTAGCAATTTTCTTTCGCTAAATAAGGAAGCGCTAGATAAATAATCATATGCTTGCTTAAAATCATATTCTTCAAAATAAAATCTTAAACTCTCATCAAAAGAGTATTTGTCTTTAATAAATTTAGTATAAAGCTCTATTTGGAAATTATCTGCTCCATAAAGTAAGAAATAATTAGGAAAATTATTGCTATTAAGTAAGCTTTGGAGTTGATTTTTATACATTTTGGTTTCTTTCTAAACTAAAATGCTTGGTAATTTTGCCAAAAATTTTAGCACTAACAATATCTACTTCAGTGATTTCCACTTCTATGTTTTCTAATAAATTTGCCCTTGAACCTATGATGGTAATCAAAGCTCCCTTAATTTCATCATTTAATTTTACTTGCAATAAACTTTGATTTTCTACCACTAAAGCCTTAAATCTTTTTCCTATATTTTCTTTTGCCCATCTTGCAAATTTTCTATCCATAAAATGCCAAGCAACCTTATCTGCTTCTCTTTCTAATAAACTTAATTCCTCACAAGTGCTTTGTATGTTTAAAAGCAAATAATTAAACATTTTTTCATCATTATTGATTTTAGCTTTTAAAAGTCTATGTAATATAAGATCAGAATATCTTCTAATAGGACTTGTAAAATGGGTATATTTATCAAAACCTAAGCCAAAATGCCCTGCATTTTCACTAGAATATTCTGCTTTTTTTTGCGCCTTGATGATGAGTTTATCTACTTCTTCTCTTATATTTAGCTCATTTGCTAAGACTTGAATATCTTTAAATAATTCTATGACATTATTTTTAGGATTAATATCTATACTAAGTGTTGAAAGATCAGCTAGCAATTGCTCTATTTTTTTATAATCAGGACTTAAATGATTTCTAAAAACTCCTATATCAATGAGTTTTGCTGCAGCTTTATTAGCTAAAAGCATGCAATCTTCGATTAAATTATGCGAGGCAGTGTCATTTTCAAGGCGTGTTTTTATGAGTTTATTATTTTCATCTAAAGTCATTCTTAGCTCTTGGGTTTTAAACTCACAAGCATTTTTTAATCGTTTTTTTCGTAAATTTTGAGTGATTTTGAAAACCTCATAAAGCCAATTGATTGCGCCTAAATCTTCTTGCTTTTGTAAATACTCATCAACTTCATCGTAATTAAAACGGCGTTTTGAGTTGATAATAGCCTCAAAAAGCTCTTCTTTAATCACTTCATTGTTTTGATCTAAGCTTATTTTAAAACAAAATGCTAACCTATCTTCATTAGGTTTTAGTGAGCAAATATTTTCACTCAAAGCTCTTGGTAGCATAGGTATAGCAATATGAGGAAAATAAATCGAAAAACCCCTTGATCTTGCTTCTTTATCAATAGCACTATAAGCATGCACATAAGCACTTACATCAGCTATGGCTACATAAATAGCATGCTCATTTTTATCATAATAAATTGCATCATCAAAATCTTTTGCATCAATTGGATCAATGGTACAAAAATTTAAATTTCTAAGATCTTTTCTTGATGGATACATACTCGCATCAACTTCATTTCCATAAGCTCTTGCTTCATTTTCACATAAATTATCAAAAACTGCATTTTTATTAAAAAGTGCTAAGGAAATTTTTTCATCTACAAAATCATCATTAATATGCCCTATCACTTCAGTGATATTATTATCATGATTTTCTATTTTTAAAATAGTTCCTAAAGGTAGAGTTTTTAAGGATTTTTGAGAGGCTTTTAAGGCACATGTGAGTCCTGTTTGAATATTTACTCCAAGGACTGCTTCACCGTATTTTTTAGTTATAACCAAAGAAGTTTCATGGGCTCTTTTAAGTATTAAGATAACTTTAGCACTTGGACGCTTTTTTTTAAGAGGAAGTAATTTTGCTACAACTATATCAGCATAATTTGCTCCTTTTAAATTTTTATTTTCTATGAGCAAATCACGCTTAAAAACAGGATCAAAACTTTCTAAAAATCCCGTTCCATTAGCTGAAATATCAATCTTACCAAAAGTAAAGCCATCTTTTAAATAGTATTTGTTTTTATAAAATTTAATGATATCACAAGTTAGCAACTCTCTAATGATTTGCTTGCTTTTATTGGTAATTTCATCAGCATTTAGACCATAGCTTAGTTGATTAAATAATTCTTTCATAATACTCTTTATAGTAATTTTTCAAAACTTAAATTTTATCATAAAAGGATTAAATTTATATTTTTTAGTTATAATCTTTGCTTTAATTTTAATTTTAGGAGTGCATAATGGCTGTGTCAATTTATTATGATAAAGATTGTGATATTAATTTAATAAAATCAAAAAAAGTAGCTATTATAGGTTTTGGCTCTCAAGGTCATGCTCATGCTATGAATTTAAGAGATAGTGGTGTAGAAGTGATCATAGGCTTAAAAGAGGGTGGGCAAAGTTGGGCAAAAGCTCAAAAAGCAAATTTTATAGTAAAAAGTGTAAAAGAAGCTACTAAAGAAGCAGATTTGATTATGATTTTAGCTCCTGATGAAATTCAAAGTGAAATTTTTAATGAAGAAATTAAAACTGAATTAAAAGCAGGTAAAACTCTAGCATTTGCACATGGATTTAATATCCATTATGGACAAATTGTTGCTCCAAAAGGTATAGATGTGATTATGATAGCTCCTAAAGCTCCAGGTCATACTGTAAGACATGAATTTAGTATAGGCGGGGG